>CALVPL010000022.1 GCA_944351315.1 uncultured Bacilli bacterium
AAATAAGTAACCGTAAGTGTATAAGTATCTGTGGTACTTGCCTTTATACTTGTTCCTAATAATAATTCTGTTGTTCCACTGTTGGTAGCTGGAAATTGTTTATTATTTACTAAAACGGTTCCATCACTTTTTTCTAACTTAACCACTAAATCTTTTTGATTAACAAAAGTGTTGGTTGTATTACTCCATAATAAATTAAAACATACATCTATATTATTTGGATTTTGAACAGTAAATATATATGTAACACTATCGCCTGGTATCATCGTACTACTCACTACATTACTTCCTTCACTCAAAATCAGATTTTCTAATGTATCCGTTTGGCCAGTAGATGTATTATTCTCCCTATTTCCTGTACCCTCCACTGTTGCTGTAAAATAAGAATAGGTTCCTTGATACGTTAAACAAATCATAATCACGAAGGCAGATACTAAAACTACAAACACTTTTTTCTTATCCATAGTTTTCCCTCACTATTCTATTTCTTCTAAAACAATCCTCGCTTGCAAATTTTTTCCTTGATCTAAAGGATCTAAATGTTGAATTTTTACAGTTAAAACATAATCGACATATTCTCCAGGTTCTAAAAGATCACCATCATAAATATTTGTAGTTTTCTCTGGAAAAATACCACTACTAATTTCTATCGTTTTATTTTCTTTACTAAACGAATAAGTCGCACTATCTTTAAAAGATAAATCATTAAAAACTTCAATAAACTTTAATTGATAGGCTCTTTCTTCATCGGTTTCATTTTTCACTTTAATACGTAAAGAAGTTGTACTTCCTTCATGAATATTGGATAAAAGCAAATTCCCAGCATTGCCATATTCGACAGTTAAATCTTGCTTTTTTTCATGAGCATGAGGTGAAAAGTGGTGAATATATGTATCGTAAACCAAAATCCCAACACTTAAAATCACTAACAAAACTATCCATATTTTTTTTCTTTTTTCTTTCATAGGTCCCTCTTTTAAAAATGTATGTTTTCATGATTCGGTTCACTATACAAATCTTCAAACTTTCCCTTGCGGGATTGGATCATCAATCCTAAAATACCTATAATAAATAAAACAAATGAAATAATTTGAGCTACTTTAAAACCACCGAGCATCAATGAATCTGTTCGCATAGACTCGATAAAAAAGCGACCAACACTATACCAAATCAAATAAACACAAGTCAATCCTCCAACTTTTAAGTATTTATAATGCCGAACACAAATCAAAACAATAAAGCCTAAAACACACCAAATAGATTCATAAAAAAAGGTTGGATGATAATAAATTCCATTGATATTCATTCCATTGATGATAAATTCTGGTATATGCAAATTTTCTAAAGTTAATCTTGCAACCGGACCTCCATGAGCTTCCATATTAAAGAAGTTTCCCCACCGCCCAATTGCTTGAGCTAAAAGAATTCCTGGAACAGCCATATCCACAATTTTAAAAAGCCGAACATTATATTTATGGCAATAAACAACTATCGTGATAAATCCAGCAATCAATCCTCCGTGAATAGCTAGTCCACCTTCCCAAATCTTAAAAATACTAATTGGATCACTAGCATATTGATTCCAATTAAAAATGACAAAATAGGCTCGAGCTCCAATAAAACCAAAAATAATAGTCCAAAAACACAAATTAAATAAAAAATCCTGTGGGTAATTATGTTTTTTACCTTCACGCAACAACAAACTAATGCCTACAATCACAGCAATTAAAAGTAAAACAGAATACCACATAATTTCAAAATTACCAATCTTAAACATTACTGGATTCATACGGATCCTCCATTCTTTAAAATTATAACACAAAAAAGAAAAATTTCCTATTTTTTTAATAGCAAACTTTGTTCTTCAAAAAAATTTTCTAAAACTTCATTTTGATGATTTAAAAAACTAGCCACTTCCTTTAACCTTAATTCATGACGATATAAAATAGAATCTTCTACTTTTTTAAAAAAACATTCCTGAAACATAAAGAGATTGTAATTATCGCCAGCTCTTCTTAAAGAATTAATTTGATGAGGCTTTTCCACAACAATTCTTTCTAAAACTTCTAAATTACGAACATGAAAAATTAAATGCTTTAATAAATCCAATTTCGTTTCATCATATTTATAATCTAAAGCATTCGCAAGTTCTAAAGAAAGAACATCAAACTTCCCCATCATTTTCTTTAAAAAAGAATTCTCTTTATCTTTTAATAACAATTTTCGAATAGATAGTCGTAACATTTGAAATCTTTTATAAGCTTCTTCTTTATGTTTAAAAGCTTTATACTTAGAAATGAGTAAAAGCGGAAACGCATCAAATAAATAGGTATAAGATTTTGCAAAATCAAAATGTTCAAATTCTTCTTCAAATAACTCTAAAACTGGAAAAAACTTTTCTTCTGCAGAAAGAGATTTTAAAAACTCTCAATCATTTTCTTTAAATTTTTGAATAAGCACATATACTTCCATAACCTCACCACTTTAAGTATAAAAGATCTATGAAAAAAAAGATAGCCTAAACTATCTTTCCAAATATTTTTTTAACCATTGTCCTGTATAAGATTCTTTTACTTTACTTACTGCTTCCGGAGTACCAGTTGCAACAACAGTTCCTCCACCACTACCACCATCTGGTCCTAAATCAATAATATGATCCGCAACTTTAATCACATCCAAATTATGTTCAATAACCAAAACAGTATCGCCATTATCAACAATTCGATTCAAAATAGTTAACAATTTTTTAATATCTTCTGAATGCAATCCAGTAGTCGGTTCATCTAAAATGAATAAACTCTTTCCAGTAGGTTTCTTTTGAAGTTCTTTAGCAAGTTTCACTCTTCCGGCTTCACCACCAGACAAGGTTGGAGCACTCTGACCAAGTTCAATATAAGAAAGTCCAACATCCATTAAAATATCTACTTTTCGTTTGATTTTTGGAACATTCTCAAAAAATTCGGCTGCTTCATTTACTCGCATATGTAAAACATCACTAATATTTTTTCCTTTATAAGTAATAGCTAAAGTTTCTTTATTATATCTCTTTCCATGACAAACATCACAAGGAACATATACATCTGGTAAAAAGTGCATTTCAATCTTTTTAACACCATCACCCCAGCAAGCTTCACAACGGCCACCTTTTACATTGAAAGAAAATCTTCCTTTATCATAACCATGCATTTTAGCTTCCTTAGTATTGGCAAACAAATCTCGAATATCATCAAACAAACCTATATAAGTTGCTGGATTACTACGAGGTGTTCTTCCAATCGCATCTTGACTAATCATAACAACTTTATCAATATTCTCTAAACCTTTAACTTCCTTACATTTACCAGGAATTTCTTTTGATCGATACAAATAATTAGCCACGGTTTTATATAAAATCTCATTCACCAATGTACTTTTTCCACTTCCAGAAACACCAGTTACACAAATAAATTTACCTAATGGAAATTTCACCGTAATTTTTTTCAAATTATTTTCTTCAGCCTTAACAACTTCCAAATATTTTCCATTTCCCTTACGACGTTTCTTAGGCACTTCAATTTTTTCTTTGCCACTTAAGTAACGCCCTGTTAAACTATTTTCATTTTTCATAACTTCTTCTGGTGTTCCAGTCGCGACAACACGTCCACCTTCAGTACCAGCACCAGGACCAATTTCTACTAAGTAATCTGCTGCTCGCATAGTATCTTCATCATGTTCAACAACAATCAATGTATTTCCTAAATCACGCATCTCTTCTAAAGACTTAATAAGTTTTTCATTATCTTTTTGATGCAATCCAATACTTGGCTCATCTAATACATATAAAACTCCCGATAACTTACTACCAATTTGAGTTGCTAAACGAATTCGTTGTGATTCTCCACCGGATAAAGTTCCCGCTTTACGATGTAAAGTTAAATACTCAAGTCCAACATTCACTAAAAAAGACAACCGATTATCAATTTCAGTTAATAAAAGACGACTAATATTTTCTTGTTCATTAGTAAGTTTTAAACCTCTTAAAAAATCCCGTAAATCACGAATACTCATCATCGTCATATCATAAATATTTTTCCCTTGAATATAGATGGATAAAACACTATCCTGAAGTCTTGTTCCATGACATACAGGACAATCCATTTCAATCATAAATCCTTCAAGCCATTCACGAACCCAAGCACTTGTCGTTTCCATATAACGACGTTCCAAATTTGGAATTACTCCCTCATAATAATCATTCGTATAACGAACATTTCCTGTTTTAGAAACATATTTAATTTCGATTGGTTCTTTAGTACCAAATAAAATATTTTCAAATTTATCTCTTGGAATATCTTTAATAGGTATATTCATATCAATACCATATTGTTCACAGACAGCTTGAACCGTTTGATTATAAATATTATTATCCAAATTATACGCGACTATAGCCCCTTCATTTAAGCTTTTATTTTTATCTGGAATAATTAAATCTTCACTAATTTTAAGCTTCGTACCTAATCCTTTACATTCTGGACAAGCTCCATAAGGACTATTAAAAGAAAAAAGTCTAGGCTCCAATTCTGGAATAGAAAAATTACACTTCACACAAGCATAATTTTCACTCATCAATATTTCTTCACCACCAATGACATGAAATAAGACCTTACCACCAGCCAATTTTGTACTCGTTTCGATCGATTCAAAAATTCGACTTCGTTCACTTTCTTTCACAACAATTCGGTCTACAACAACCTCAATATTATGTTTTTTATTTTTTTCTAAAACAAGTTCTTCTTCTAATCCATGAACTTCTCCATCAATTCGAACTCTAGAATACCCATCTTTTCTCAAATCTTCAAAAAGATCTTTCTGAGTTCCCTTCTCTCCATGAACAACAGGAGCCAAAATCTCTAATTTAGTTCCTTCTTCAAATTCCATAATTTTATTAGTCATTTCTTCAATACTCTGACTTTTAATCGGAATATGATGATTAGGACAATAAGGAACTCCAATACGAGCAAATAAAAGTCTCAAAAAATCATAGATTTCTGTAATAGTTCCAACTGTACTTCGAGGATTTTTATTCGTTGTTTTTTGATCAATGGAAATACTAGGACTTAAGCCTTCAATACTATCTACATCAGGCTTTTCAACATTTCCAATAAATTGTCTAGCATAAGCCGATAAACTTTCAACATATCTCCGTTGTCCTTCCGCAAAAATAGTATCAAATGCCAAACTACTTTTTCCACTTCCAGAAACACCAGTCATTACAATCAATTTATTTTTTGGAAGTTCAATATTTATATTTTTTAAATTATTTTCACGAGCTCCCTTAACAATAATCTTATCCATTACAACACCTCATTTAAAAGCATTAATATTCTACCACAAAAAAAACAAATATATGCAAAAATACTATAGCATATATTTGTTCGTTATTCAATGGGAAATTAGATTGAAAAAATTAAAAAAAAAGATTTATAATATAAAAGGATA
>CALVPL010000023.1 GCA_944351315.1 uncultured Bacilli bacterium
TTGATACTATCTTCCCCATACTTTTCTACACACTTTTCATAATCCGTTGGTAAGTGATCAGAGTATTTAGCTGTAATAGTTACTTTAGCACTCCATGTACTATTTTGGACTCCTTCTGTTTCTAAAGTAACATGCTCATCTAACCAAACTCTTAAATTGTAAGTTTTCTCTTCATTATGATCTAATGCATCATTCTCTAATACATAAGAAGCTTTTGCATCATCTAAAGTAATTTCTCCTTCTTGATAATTCGTTAAAAGTTTGGGGCTTTTTTCATCAAGCATGACTTTCAGATATTGATCATTTAAAGTTGAATTATTTAAAATTTCAAGGTTTATTTGATAAGTGGCATATGAAGCACAATTGTTTTTGATAGTAAATGTATAAGGTGTTAATTTGCTTCCATCTTCATCATACATAGGATAAGTGTTTAATAGTTCAATTGCTTCTCCTTCTGTAAATGTAATATTAAAACAATCAGTAGCCAGCTTATTAGTCTCACTTTGAGTAACTGTTAAATACCAATACGCATAACTTACCCCTATACACACCATAAACACAAGCAAAACAAGTAATACTAAAGCGATTTTATTTTCTTTTAAAACAAGTATCTTTTTCATATGATCACCTATTACCTATTATTTTTTTATTATATCCCAAACTTTAAAAAAATTACTATAATTCCTTATAATAATTTTATCACAATACCCCCCCCCCAGAGCAATTTTAAATTTGATATTTACACAATATTGACATTGGTATTAGATAAGCACAATAAAATAAATTAAGAAAAGTAAAAAAGATCATAAAAAAAATAGCAAATGCTTAACTTTGCATTCACTATTTTCTGTGATTACTTTGTCCTACACACACTATTTGACAATTAACCAAAAAGTTATGAATTTTCTCATAACCTTTCTCTATATTTGTTGTTCTTTTTCTAATAATTTATGAACTTGAATAATAAACCAAATTTTCTCAACAGATAAAGTACTTGTTTCTACTTCGTGAATTTGTAAAACTAGATCAATTCGATTTAAAAGATTTTGAATATTGTCGATGGATAAATCTGTTTCTTCTAACTTAATTCCATTTAAACGATATTTATTTACAATTACTCTTGGAACATCAGTTTCTTCAAAAATAGGAACTCCTGAAATAATGATATTGGTTGGATTCATCGCGAATAAATCAAAAGAATCACTGTATCTTGTAATATCATCATATGTTGTGAGTTTATAAACTTTTTGAATAATTTGTTTTTTAAAGTAATCAAAACTGTAATATAAATGTAAAACATCGGCTACAGTTAAAGTTGGATTTAAGATTTGTTTTACTTGATCTTTAAAGTATTCTTCATCATATTTGGCATATAATTCATATAGTTCTTTTGCTTTCATTACCGATTTTGATTTTAATTGTTTTAGATCCATTTCACTTTTAAAGTCAAATAAAGGATTTTTCGTTCCAAAAATCTTGCGATTCATTTTGTCTAATTCCTGTTCTTTTTCTTCGATTTTTCCTAAAACATCTTTTAATCCAGTGGATTCTTGCTTTTTAGGCTCTTCTGTAGGAATCGTTTTTTGGTATTCTTCTTTAAAGGCTTTAAAAATTGGTTCAAATTCCATATATTTACTATATTCTTTAACGTTGGCTTTTAACCGTTCTAGAATTACACATACTTTATCCATTGCCCCGACATCCGTTTTATCGACGGTTTCTGGAACAAGCATTTCATAGGCTGAATTTCTAATTTTACTATCTTGTAAAAATGAATTAATATCAATTTCTCCTTTTTCACACCCTTCGATGATATCGAAAATGGTATTTTCATTCGCTTCATTTAATTTTGCATAGGCATCTTGAAGTTTTTCTAAACAATCCATATAATTTTCGACATGATTACTTGCCATTTCTGTTTTTTGCAAATCACTTATATAACTAGTAAATTTACGATCATTTTTACGGATTAATTTTCGGAAATTTAATTCAATGTGTTCTATAATATCTGGATTTACCCAATAAATTTGCTCGAAAATTGCAGATACTTTTTCATGAGAAGCTTCTTTATTGTTTCGAACCTCTAAGAAAGCTTCCATATATTCATGAACATAACACGTATAATCAAAATCTTCTTTTGTTAAAACAATTCCAGCCAATGCAAATTTGTCTAATAGTTCGTTAATGATTTCATTTAAAGATGTAAAATTAAAAGTACTATAATTGCTAATTTGATAAAGTAAAATATCAAATCCCATTTTTTCTAAATATGTATTTGAAGGATTTAAAAGAAACTTAACGTGTTCCAAGGCGACTACTTTTTCATTTAGAGCTTCTATATCGGTTTGTTTCGTTTCTTTTACTTCAAAAGAACGATTTTTAGCAAGCAAATAATTGCGAAGATTTGATTTGTAATCGCTATATTTTTTATGCATTTCTTCAATTTGAGCATTGTATTTTTTTTGATTTGTTTTTGTTTTAGTAGGTAAAGAAGATAAAATTGCTGTTTTTGTTTCAATATCTTTAAGAATAAAATCTAAAAAATTATTCATCATTATCTTTATCCTTCTCTTCTTCTTTTATTTTTTTATCTTCTAAATACTCTAAAAACTCACTTACTTTTTGATACACTGTGATCAATTCTTGCAAACTAAGTAGCGATAAATCAAAATCTACTGTTTTTTCATTGTTTTTCATTCTATCACCTTTTCCCCTCTTTTTTCTTTATTATTCATCGAAAGCATTATAACCCATAGTATCTTTCGTAAAGTTAATAGAAACAGTTAATTCTGCTCCATCAGACTCAGTTTCTAAACTATCTATATCTTGTCCTTCAATCCATAAATAAACTCTTGTTTTGGTAATTCCATCTGGTATTTGAAATAATGGTTCATCTAAATTTTCTTCGGTAATGGTATTTTGTAAGCTAAAGTAATTTAAATCTAGATTTTCAGAACCTGAAACAGTATTTTTTACAAATATTGGTCCGCCAGCAGTTCTAAAAGCATAAGTTGGAAATCTTTGACCGTTTATTAAATTTACACCGTATTTACTAGCTCTTTCTATAGAAAGATTAGTGTGATTGCGGCTATTTGGTTCATAAATAATCGATTCGCATTGACCGTTGCAGCCAACATTTTGAACGGCACTTGCCGGTGCATCGTTATCAACACTTCCAATTTTAACAATTCCTAAACGAACGGAATTTCCAAGTCCTTGCATTTCTTCTGAAGCATCGGTATTCATAATAATTGAACTACCATAATCTAAATATAAATTATCGCTGACAGGTGAACCGGTAACATTTTTAAAGAATAAATCAAATGCTATATAATAGCTAAATTCTTTTGGTCCTGTTTCCGTTATTTGCTCGGTTGATACAAATCCGTTTTCCCTGTTTTGATCACGACGGTAGTAAAGAACTCCGCTACTTTGAAACATATTAAATACGGGACTATTTGGATTGGTTATTCCATTTGACGAAACAGGTGTTAATCCATTGGTTGACCATTGATTTGTATGATTTGGATAAAGTGCACGTAAATCACGGATTAAAGTATTTACATTAATCTCCACTGAACTATCAAAATTAATTCCATCTAAAGAAATTGTTAAACCGCTTGTTTTATCGACAACGACATTAAATGTTCTTACTTGAACATTTAAGCTCGAAGAAAACCAGGCATAAGTAGAAAAAACGCTTAAAATACCAAATAAAATAATTAATACAATCGTTATCTTAAAGTTTTTTCTATCTCTAAACCTTTCTTTAGTTTGATCCTTTTTCTTTTTCTTTATACTTTTATTTTTTTGATTTTTTGTTGTGATAGTTCTCACCCCTTTGGATTGTAGATTGAAAGGAAGAGTAAAAATTTTAGAAACTCTTCCTATCAAAAATTTTGGTTACGATTAAGGTGTACCTGTTGGTGCTATTGTCCAAGTATCATTTCCATTTACTACTGAATATGTAGCTGTCATAGCTGTACCATCATCTGTAAATTCGAAATTAGCATTATAATCTGCAGGAATTACAAAATATTTTGTATTTACATCATAAGTAATACCTGTATCTGGTGTTGTAATTAGAACTTCTCCAGTAGCTTTATAGAAAGTCATTCCTTCAGTAATATCTGTATCTGGTCCTTCATGATCCACATCACCTTCAGTAAATCTTTCTTTAGTGAATCCAAAATTTACAGTAATTTGACGTCCTAATTGAGCAAAATCGTAATTATCTACGTCTTGTCCTTCTAACCATACATATACACGAACTTTAGTAATACTATTTGGTGCTAAAGTCATGAATGTTGGACGAGCTGTTCCAGCTTGATTCTTCATTGTATCTGTAAAATATGGGAAATCTACTAATTTGTAATTTTCTTTTGTTGGAGATGCTGCATAAGTAGCATAATCAATTGTATTAGCTGGATACTTATTATAAGCTGTTCCATCATAAATATTAACGTTGTCTTTTACAAGAATTTCACGACTAATTGCATATGTAGGATATCTTGTACCATCAGCTATAGCATTACAAGTTGTTGTGTCTTCGGCATCTTCTTCACGATCTGTGTAAGAAGCATCAGCATTTACATCTGTCCCTGTTCTTTCATCACAAGCTGTATTATACCAATTTACAGCATTTAAAACGTGATCCGTATCATTTGGTTCCCAAATTTGAGCACTACGACAAATTCCTGTTACTTGAGCTTGATCGGCAGCAGCTGCTACATCTGTACAAGTAATTTTTGTAATATTGTCGACATTATCTGTAGTTGCTTCAACACGTCCGATTTGAGCGAAAGCAACACGAATTGAATTTTCAATTCCAGTTTTGTCAATGTCAGCTCCTGCTCCTGAAACTTCTACAGAAGAATTGGTTGTCAAATAAATTGCTTCTTCATTTAATGGGTTATTCTCAACATAATATTCATTACCAGATAAGTTTTTAATGAATAAGTCGAATGCTACATACCCATCGCCTTCAATATATTCTCCAGAAGCTGCTACTTTGCTTGTATAATTGTTTACTTGACTAGAAAGTAAACGATATCCACCTTTTGTAGCTGTTAAACTTCCTTTTTCATATAATTTCATTCTTGATGAAGTTTTATCCATATCTCCAACGCTACTCATTGGAATAAGTTCAACGTCAGCTAATTTGTTGGCATTGTTCGCATATTGAGGAGCATCAGCTACATCAAGATTATAAGTCCAGCTTGATCCATCCATAGAAAGATATAATCCTTCAGTTGTAGCGATGTTAATATCAAAACTTGAAACATTTACGGTCTTCATTCCGATAAACCATGCATATGTGGAAGCGGCTAAAACCACTCCACATAATAAACAAATTACTACTAAATTTCTTATTTTTTTGCTATGTTTTTCGTTATGCTTTTTCATTTCTAACCTCTTTCTTGCCCTTAAACAACATCAGTGATATCCCAAGTGCTATCTAAGTCATCTTTAGTAGCTAATTTTGTAGTTGTACCATCTTTGAATGAGAATGATGTAATCCATTTTGGAACGTTAAAGTGATCTGTATCATAAGTTACATAGTCATCAGAAATTGTTGTAACTTCACCAGTTGCATCATAAGCAACTTCTGCCATATCTTTTTGAACATCATCTGGTAATTCTGGTCCTTCATAATCTACATCTTCGCCATAGAATCTTTCTTTAGTGAATCCAAAATTAACACTAATTTGTTTTCCTAATTGAGCAAAATCGTAATTATCTACGTCTTGTCCTTCAATCCAAATATATACACGAACTTTTGTGATACTATTTGGTGCTAAACGAATGAATTCTGGACGAGCTGTTCCTTGTAAATTCTTTTCAGTATCTGTAAATGTATCTACACCTACTAATTTTCCGTCAGCAGCATCAGCAGCGATGGAGTCTGTGTAACCATTATATTCTGTACCATCGTAATTATCTACACTATTGGTTTCATCAATAACACCACTTACTGCATAAGTTGGATAAGCAGTTCCGTTTACTATAGTACCACAAGGTTCATCTGTATAGGCATCGTCTGCTGTTAAATCATCGCCTTCTCTTTGTTTACAAGCTGTATTATACCATGCAATAGCATTATCTACGTGTGCTTTATCATTTGGCTCCCAGATAGTCGCATCACGATCGTCGCAAATACCTACAGCAGCACCAGCATCTGTACAAGTAATTCCTGTAATATCTGTACTAGTTGCATCCGCTTTAACACGTCCGATTTGCATGAAAGCTACACGAACTGAGTTTTCAATTCCAGTTTTTTCTTTATCGGCACCAGCTCCGGATACTACAACTTTAGAATCTGGTGTTAAATAAATTGCTTCTTCATTTAAGAAATCTACATCTGGATAATATTCATTTCCACTTAAATTACGAATGAATAAATCGAATGCTACATATCCATTTGCTTCACCGCCATCATCTACACCATTATTTACTTGGCTAGCCATCAAACGATATCCACCGTCTGAAGCAGTAAAGCTTCCTTTTTCAAATAAAATCATTCTTGATGCTTCCGTATCAATCTTTCCAACACTACTCATTGGAACTAAGCCAGCAGCTCCACCCCAACTGTTTGTGTTACCAACATAAGCAGCTGTTTTATGATTTCCTTCATTAATTTCAAGAGTATCATACCAATCCGTACCATTAATAGATAATGATAAGCTTTCTGTAGTTGCGATTGAAACATCGAAACTAGAAACATTAACGGTTTTCATACCTATGAACCATGCATAAGTAGATACTCCTAAGATAAATGTGCATAAAACAGTTGCTACAATTAATTTTCTAAGTCTTTTTTCATGCTTAGTATTTCTTTTTTTCATTTACCTCTTCCCTTTCCTAACTCTCTTCTGCATATTCTGAATTGAATCTCATTCGAACTTTAAATTCGCCACCTAAAATATTATCGGTACACTCATCGTCGCTGCCTTCAATCCAAATAACTAATGTGTACTTATCGATGCTACCCGGCGCAAAATTTTCAACATGAGTATGACCAACAACTGTGTCGCTTATAAATGCTACTGTGTTGTTTTCTGCTTCACCATTAGGTTTTGGTTTAGCATAGGTGATGTACTCATCGTTTCGATAGACTCGAATTCGAATTGCATCGTCAACGTTTTTTAGCACGTCTTCGATGAAAACTTCACTCCAATAGTCCCTTACCTCTTCGCCGATATTCTCTACATAGAAAGTATAAGCCAAATAGTTTTTTCCATTATGACTACCTCCATAGTTTTCGGTAATATCTTCCGGAAGCCAGTACTGCGAGATATTATCGAAAGTGTTTGGAGCCTCGGCATATAGCTCGGGCCGATATACTTTATATTCAGGGTCATCGTACATGATAAGACCTCTATCGAAGTACAAGTTTTTATCTAGCGTGATGCTAAAATTTCCACGATTATAAACAATACCGACAATCATATAAAACAAAAGAAGTAAAAATAAAAGGAGAATAATAATAATTAAAAAGATTTTTCTCAATCTTTTTTCTTGCAATACTTTTTTCGATGTAATCTTAATTTTGTCTTGCATCTTCCTTTTTCCCTTCTTACTTCATCCTAAAACATAACATACATAAGTCGCCCTCGGATATTCTTTACAATACAATAACATTATAAATTTTCTATAAAAAAAAGTCAACGTGAAATGTCGACTTTTGTCGAAAAGAAAATTTCTTTTTCTTCGAATTTTTACCTAAAAAATATCTCTTATTTATTTTTCCTTATCCCTTTTTATTTGCTCTTGATTATAAATTTCTATTTTCTTGATTAGTCTTTCTTTTGCTTTTTTTAAATCATTAAGTTGCATATTTATCGAATCTAATTGACTTTCTAATATTTCTTTTCGGCTATCTAAAGTGCTTGGGCCTTGAGCATATAAATTCATAGGTTTTTAATTTTGAAATTGGCATATTTACGCTTCTCATACACTTAATAAATTCAATTTGATTTAAATTTTCTTCTTGATATTCTCGTTGATTATTTTTTCCTTTTGCAACAGGTCCAATTAACCCTTCTTTTTCATAATACCTTAACGTATCTTTTGATAGGCCATATTTTTCTGAAACTTCTTTAATCGTCATTTTTACCACCTGTTTAAAATATAACACTTAAATTGTACTTTAAGTCAAGTTTTTTTGGTAAATATTCTAGTCTGATTTGCACCCTCAAATTGAAACCTTGAACATTTTTTATTTCTTTCTTGGTTATATTAAGCATAAATCTATCTTGAAAGCAATTTATAAGAGTTTAATCTTATCTTCATGTTCAAGAACTAAATGATTAATATATTTTTGTTCAATCAAATTGCTTCCAATATATTTTCTCATAGCTACAAAGGCTCTCATAATCTTAATACTAATTTCAGTAGCAATAGTAGTTTTCAAAATTGTTGCTAACATGGCAACTCCTTGTTCTGTAAATACATAAGGTAAAGTTCTTATCATATTTTTTTCTTTTGCGGACACAAATTGTGATCGCAAATCTAAATATTCTTCTTTTGTAAGTTGAAAGCAAAAATCACTAGGAAATTTCATTGGATTTCTTTTAACAGCTTGATTTATTTCTTTTGTTCCATTTTTACATTGATACAGTTTAGCTAAATCACTATCTAACATCACTTGTTTTCCTCTTATTTCATAAATCATTTTTTCTATTTTTAATTCTTCTACAATTTCATTCATAAAGTTTCCTCCTACTTATATATTACCGAGAAAAC
>CALVPL010000024.1 GCA_944351315.1 uncultured Bacilli bacterium
TGAATCTAATGGAGTTAGATGCAATAAATTTTGGAATAAATAAGTAGCCATAAAATAGCCGACCGCGGTGGTTGTACAAAGAAAAGTACTTAATGGATTAAATGGTTTACAAGATTCGATAACTGCAAAAACACTAATTCCTCCAATACATAAATATTGAATAGTTAACATAGCTTCATTAGAAACTCCTAAACCTTCTCTTGCAAATGAAAGAATAACTAAAGCAACAATAATCGTTAAAGCATAAGGTAAAGCATTTTTAAAGACAGTTTTTAAAAAAGTTCCTTCAATAGGTTTGTCATTTCGTTTAAAAGATAAGAAGAATGAAGTATATCCTTCAATAGCCAAATCAATTAAAGTAATTTGAATTGGAATAAATGGAAATGGTGTATTGGTAATAATATTAAAAATAGATAATAAGACAGAATAAATCGTTTTAATAAAGAAAATTCTGGCCACATTCGTAATATTATTAACTACTCTTCTACCTTCCATTAAAACATCTTTAAGAACACTAAAATCAGAATTCAACAAGACAATTTGCGAAACCTGTCTAGCAACATCGCTAGCTTCTGGTAAAGTAATACTACAATCGGCTTGTTTTAAAGCAATCACGTCATTTACACCATCACCAGTCATGGCAACGGTTCTGCCTTGACTTTGTAAAGCTTCAACAATCAATTTTTTTTGATGAGGCAAAACACGAGCAAAAATACTATAATCATTTACAATTGCCTTAATATCCTCATCATTCGTAACGGTAGATAAATCAATATAAGAATTGTAATCTTCCAAGCCAGCTTTTTTAGCAATACTAGAGACCGTTAAAGGATTATCCCCAGAAATAATTTTAATATCCACTTGTTGCTTTTTAAAGAATCCTAACATTTCCTTAGCATTTTTTCTTAATGGATCATCTAACTCAATAAAACCAATCATTTTTAAATCTTTTAATCCATCTTCTTCAATAGCTTCTTTAGAATGAGCAATCCCTAAAACTCTTTTTCCTTCCTTTTGCAAATCTAAAACTCGCTTAGGTAATTTCATATCACTTCGTTCGATAAGTCGTTCAGGTGCTCCAATAACAATTGAACCAACTTCTTTAAAAGTTATACTACTCCATTTTCTCTCGGAAGAGAAAGCTACTCTATTCGTAACCTCATATTGTTCATTTCCTTTAAAATAATCCTTAATGGCATCAAAAGTTGCATTAGCACCTTCCATACTATTAACAAACGCACACATCACATCATCAATAGGTTTAGATAAAACATTCTCATTAACAACCCAATAATCACTAACACGCATTCTTCCTTCAGTAATCGTTCCGGTTTTATCCAAACATAAAGTATCCACATGAGCAAGCGTTTCCACGCTATATAAATCCTGTACTAAAACTTTTTTCTTAGCAAGTTTAATAACTCCTGTAGCTAAAGAAATTGTAATTAAAAGCATCAACCCTTTAGGAAGCATTCCAAGAAGTGCAGCTGCTGTGGTAACTACAGAATCAAATTCACCTGCATTCCTTAAAAAATATGCTTCAACAAAAAGTAAAATTCCAATTGGAATAATAGCAAAACTCGTAAATCGAGTAACTTTTCGCATCGAATTAACAAGTTCTGATTCCGCTCTTTTATATTTTTTAGTTTCACTAGTAATATGAGAAGCAAAATTGTCATTACCAACTTTAACAACCTTAGCATAACCTCTTCCACTAACAACATAACTACCAGACAATAAAGAATCATCTTTCATTTTTAAAATAGAATCTGATTCGCCAGTAAGCAAGGATTCATTTACTTCAATTTCACCATCAATCATTACCGAATCCGATACAATTTGAGAACCAATTTCTAATAACATCACATCATCTAAAACAAGTTCATCCATTTTAATTTCTTGTTCTTCCCCATCCCGAATAACGGTAACTTTACTTTCCTTTAAAACACTCAATTTTCGAACCAAATTACGAGCATGAATTTCTTGATAAATACCAATACCAATATTTAAAAGAATAATGGCCATATAAAACAAATTAGAATAAGCCCCAACATAAATTAAAGCAATCGCAATTAAGACATTAAAAAGATTAAATAAAGTAAAAACATTATCACGAAAAATTTCCCAATTTGTTCTTGTTTTATCTTCGTCAATTTTATTTACTTGTCCTTTTAAAATTCGATTTTGTACTTGTTTTTCACTCAGTCCATTAAGTTCATTTTTATCCATCTAAAAACACTCCATCCGTATCTTTATTATAGCAATAGAGAAGAAAAATGAAAAGGAATTCTGTATAATTGTCAAATTCTTTTCATATATAGGCATTTAAAAGAACACTTTTCCTTTTAAAACATAAACTATTTTAGGGAGTGATATACATGTCTGCAGAGATACTTTCATTAATCACAATGTTTGTTACTATTCTTTTTGGCTTTTTATCGAAAAAAATCAGCTGGTTTAAAAATTATATGATTCCTATTCAAAATTTAACAATAGGTCTTCTATTTGCTTTAGTAGAATTCATAATTTCCAAAGATTTTAATATGGCCATTGCAATGAGTGGTTTAATGGCAGGAGGAACTTATGATTTAGCCAAAAATTTAAAATTAGCTTATCAAGAATATCAAAAAAAACAAAAAGATACATCAGATCAAACTTCAATTAATGACCAAAAAAATCAAGAAGATTCCAATTCTTGATTTTCTTTATGTAACTTCCAAACCTTTTGAAACACCGTCGGAATAGAATAAACTTTTAAAATTTCTTCACGCGTAACAAAAAGCTCATGCAAAATAGGTTTTTCTAATACCACTTCATAAACATGTAAAAACCATTTTTGATGAGAAAAAACATGAGAAACTTCTCCTAAAAAAGAGACATCCTTATAGAAAATTTTCTTCTGATGCAAATAATGACAAACTTCTTCCAAAGTAAAGGAAGCATCTACATTTGGAAATTCATATAAATTTGCCAGCAATCCATTTTCTAAACGTTTATGAATCATAAATGTATCACAGTATCGAAAAAGAAAAACAGTTTTGAAAAAAATAGGTTTTTCTTTTTTTACTTTTTTCTTAGGATAACAAAGCATCGTTTGATGTTTATAAGCTTGACAACAAGTATTTAAAGGACATTTTTGACAAACAGGCACTTTAGTACAAACTAAGGCCCCAAGTTCTATAAACGATTGAGTAAAAAAATTCGGAGAAACATCCTTCATCAAAGGTCTTAAAATTTCCGCATATTTTTTCCGAACTTTAAGCGATAAAATATCTTCACTTTCTTCATAAACTCGAGATAAAACTCGTAAGACATTGCCATCAATCGCCGGCTCTTCTATGTCATAAGCAATAGATAAAATAGCACCGACAGTATAAGGTCCAATCCCAGGTAACTTTTCTAAAAGGTTTTTATCAGGAGGAAGAAAATCGAGCTTTTGAGCCCATAAGATTTTAGCCGCTTTTTGCAAATTCCTCGCTCGACTATAATATCCTAAACCTTCCCATAACTTTAATAACTCTTCTTCAGAAACCGTTGCCAAATCTTTTAAAGTCGGAAGCCTTTTTAAAAATCGTTCATAATAAGGAAGAACCGTATCCACCCTTGTTTGTTGAAGCATCGTCTCAGATATCCAAATTTTATAAGCATCTTTAGTATGTCGCCATGGCAAATCTCTTTTATTTTGTTCATACCATAAAAGAAGTTTTTGAATATCATTCTTTTTCATACTTACTCATTATTTTGTTCATTTCATACATTTTACGATCTAATTCTTGAATATCTAAAGCATATTCTTGCATAGCTTTTTGAACATCAAACGGAATTTCTTCATGAAATTTATAACGAATTTTATGATCTAAACTAGCCCAGAAATCCATCGCGACTGTTCGAACTTGAATCTCAGCTGTAACATACTCAACATAACCTTCCAAATAAATAGGTACAAGAACAATTAAATGATAACTACTATATCCACTATCTTTTGGTTCTTTAATATAATCTTTTCGTTTTTTAATTAAAATATTTGTCGATTTAGCAATCATGGATACAACATCATACACATCACTTAAAAAAGATACAACAATTCGTATACCAACCACATCAGAAACATGTTTCATAATGTTATCAGTGGTATATTCATATCCTCTACCTTCCAGTTTTTTGCGAATACTTTCATTCGTTTTAATTCTGGATTTCACATGTTCAACAGGCATATATCCATGTTTTCTTTCAAATTCATTAATTAAAATTTGTAGTTCAGTTTCTAACATTTTCTTTGCATATTCATATTTATATAGTTCTTTCGGATCCATAAAAAATCTTTTTCCACCTCGAATAAAAAAAGTAATACAAACTTGTATCACTTCTATATCTAAATTATAACAAAAAAATCTGAAAAAAGCAACTAACCTTCTAATTTTTTCAAAACACCTTTGGTAACTTCAATTGCTTTTTCACGAACTGCATTGGCAGCATCTTGTAAAACAGGTTCTCCTTTTTCTTTTACATAATCTACTAATTCTTTAGCACTTTTTTGAATTTCTTGAGCTTTTTTTTGAGCAGTTTTTAAAACTTTTTCTTTATCTAAATCTTTTAAAGCTGCTTCAATCTCTTCAGATTTTTGAACAACGTATTCCTTTACATCATCCATATCAACTTCTTTAGCTTTTTTCACTAACTCATCTAATTTTTCTTTTAATTCTGCTCTTGTTTCTTTACCGCTCTTAGGAGCAAATAAAATTCCAAGCCCAGCTCCAATTGCTGCTCCACCTAATAATGCTGCAGCTGTTTTTTTCTTCATCAAAACCGCCTACCTTTCCATAATCTTATTATACAATATTTTCTTAAAAATAATACTTTTTGTCCCAAATATTGACTCTTAATTTACAAAAAAGTTATAATAGAAAAAGAAAGAAGGAAGTTATGCAACAAATTTGTATTTATGTATTATTGTTTTTTATTTATTCTTTTTTAGGATGGTGCCTAGAAGTAGCCTGTAAACTTGTAAGTGATAAAAAGTTTGTCAATCGCGGTTTTCTAATCGGACCTTACTGTCCAATTTATGGATCAGGAGCCTTAATCATGACCTTATTATTAAACCGTTATTTAGACGATCCAATTACACTATTTATCATGATCGTTTTATGTTGTTCCATCCTAGAATACTTTACAAGCTTCTTTTTGGAAAAAATCTATCAAACAAGATGGTGGGATTATTCAAACTATAAATTCAATATCAATGGTCGAATTTGTTTAGAAACCATGATTCCATTTGGAATATTTGGCCTTATAATTATGTATAAAGTAAATCCATTTTTTCTAAACATTCTAAGCAAAATTCCTCCAGTACCTATATATATAATCGCCAGCATTTTAATCATTCCCTTTTTAATAGATAACTATATTTCATCAAAAGCAATTCTAGAAATTCAAACCATTAACAAAAATATTCAGAAAAAAATGCTTATAAAAAAAGATGATACAGAAAGAATCACCAAATTAGTTCGTGAAAAGATAGAAAAATCCACTAAAATACTCAACCGCCGAATTATTCATGCTTTCCCACATTTACAACTTTTAAAAAGAAAAAATTTACTTAAGCGAACGAAACAAAAAAATACAAAAAGAAACTAAAGAAATAGAAACACAATAAGCCCCAAGTACATCACTAGTAAAATGTACGCCTAAATAAATTCGACTAAGACCAATCACAATCGGAAATAAAATAAGAAGAACTGTTAAAAAAAATTTCCAAAATTTTGAACACTTACTAGACCACAAAAAATAAAGCATTAAAAGAGAAAAAGTCGTAGTAGCCATCGTATGACCACTCGGAAAAGAATAACTGCTAGCCTCGACTAAATGCGGAAAACCTGGTCTTTCTCGGCCAAAAAAATATTTTAAAAGCAAATTTAAAACTACTTCTACAACCATAGTTCCAACCAACAATTCTCGTTTTCTTTTCGTTTTCACTAAAATAAAAGCGAGAATCAAAAAAACACAAAGCCAAAAAGTATCACCAAAATCCGTAATAAAAATAAAAAAATCTTCTAAAGGAAAAGCTCTCAACCATTCATAAAAAGGAACATCAAAAAAAATAGTATTTCCATTAATAATAAAAATAGATAAAAAGAAAAAGCAAAAAAAGAAAAAAAGGGAAATATATAAATAATGAATTGTTTTCATAAAGTTCTCCTACTATTTTAATTATATGTTTGATTAATTTTATTTTACTCTTATTTTTTACATTTGACCAGTTCAAATTAAAAATCTAAAAAGATTTGTCAAAAAAAAGACGTTTTCAAACGTCAAATTATTTTTCGAAAAAAACTTGATACCACCGAATAAAAGTAAAAACATTCCATATTTTTCGATAATGATCTTTTTTATTATTTTTATGTTCTTCTAATAATTTTAGAAGTTTTTTTGTATCAAAATATTTTAAAGCTACTTTTGAAGTAAAAGCTTTTTGAATCATTTGATAAACATCATCTTCTCGCATCCAATCACGAATAGGTACTGGAAAACCAAGTTTTTTCTTTTTATAAGCTTCTGTAGGAATCACTTTATGAGCAGCATCCCGTAAAGCTACTTTTGTATTTTCTTTAGTAACTTTATATTCTAAAGGTAAAGAAGAAGCAATTTTAAAAACTTCTTTATCCACGAATGGTACTCTTCCCTCTAAAGAATTTGCCATAGTCATCCGATCGGCTTTCTGTAAAATGTCTTTCATAAGCCAAAAATGAATATCTATCGCTTGCATTTTAACCAAATTACTTTCACCTTTAAATTCGTCATATATAGGTTTAGTAATTTCTTGATTAGTTAAAGTAACAGGAATCTTTAACAATTTCTTAACTTCTCTTTCATTCCAAACTTTATTGACACCGATATAATTCTCCTCTAAAGTCATTCCTCTTCGAACTAAAAAGTTAATTCCCCGAACTCCCGGCAAATGCAAACAAAATTTAGCAATTGCATGACGAATAAAATAAGGAATCTTATTATAAAAAGAATAATCAACTTCTTCACGGTAAGAATTATATCCTCCAAAAAATTCATCGGCTCCTTCACCAGATAAAACAACTTTCACATCTTCACTGGCTAGTTTTGAAACAAAATACAATGCGACAATAGCTGGATCACTAGCTGGCTCATCCATATGATAAAATACTTTATCCAAAGTTTTCATATATTCTTCTTTTGTAATCATTTTTTGTTTGTTTTGAATATTTAATTTCTCAGCTAAATCCTTAGCATACTCGCTTTCATTATAACGAGGAATATCATATCCAACCGTATAAGTTTTATCTGGTTTTGCCAAAGAAACAAGATAAGAAGAATCAATTCCACTAGATAAAAAAGAACCAACTTCCACATCACTAATCATATGATGTTCTACACTATCTTCCATAACTTCACCAATTTTTTTAACGGTTTTTTTATAATCTTTTTTTTCAATTGGGAATTCTAATGTATAATAACGGTCAAGTAAAATCTCTCCATTTTGATAAGTTAAAGTACATCCAGCATCTAATCTTTTAACACCTTCAAAAAAGGTTTCAGTAGTTGGTGTAAAACTAAAAGATAAATAAGCTGGTAAGATTTTTTCATTAAATTTTTTTTCAAATTTTGGATGATCTAAAAAAGCTTTAATTTCTGAAGCAAACATAAATGTTCCATCATTTTGATAATAATAAAAAGGTTTAATTCCAAAAGGATCTCTTGCACAAAATAAAGTTTTCTTTTCAATATCGTAAAGAGCAAATGCAAACATTCCTCTTAAATGATTTGGTAAATCTTTTCCCCATTCTTGATATCCATATAATAAAACCTCAGTATCGCTGTCGGTTTGAAAAGGATAATCTTTCAATTCTTTTTTTATTTCTTTATAATTATAAATTTCTCCATTAAAAACTACGACCAAATTACCATCATGACTAAACATAGGTTGACGTCCACCTTCAATATCAATAATAGAAAGTCTTCGTTGACCTAAAGCTACCCCATCTCTTACAAAAAAACCTTCAGCATCTGGTCCACGATGTTTAATTCTATCCGTCATTCCTTTTAGAATTTTTTTCATATTTTTTTCTTTACCAACAAAACCTGCGATTCCACACATAGATTTTCACCTCATTTATAAGCATATTATACCCTTTTTTTTCTAAAATTAAAAGGTAAAGTAAAAATGCACTGAATTTCTAAAAAACAGTGCATTTTTTATTCTTTTATTAAAGATAACTGAACTTTCTCTTTTTCTAAATCAATACCACAAACATACACAGTAACAATATCCCCAACACTTAAAATATCATTAGGATTTTTTACAAAACTTTTACTCATTTTAGAAATATGAATAAGTCCATCATCATGAAGACCAATATCGACAAAAGCTCCAAAACTCGTAACATTACGAACTGTACCTTTAAGTTCCATTCCTTCTTTTAAATCATGAATAGTAAGTACATCACTTTTAAGGACAATATCTTCTAATTTATCTCGATAATCTTGACCTGGATGTTTCAACTCATCGACAATGTCTTGTAAAGTGTATACATCTGTTTGGAGTTCATTTGCCATATTTTTGACATCAACTTTACTTAAAGCTTCAGCAAACTCTGAAGTTCCAATTTTTTGAACATCCAACTGTAAAGCCTTTAAAAAACGATTTGCAAGTTCATAACTTTCAGGGTGAATTCTTGTTTTATCTAAAGGATTTTCACCATCAATAACTCTTAAAAAACCAATAGCTTGTTCATAAACCTTATCGCTAAAACCAGCAAGACTTTTTACTTCTTCACGTGAAACAAAAGCTTTCTTTTCTCGAAATTTCAAAATACTATCAATAGTCTTTTTCGTAAGACCAGAAATATAACTTAATATACTACTACTTGCCGTATTAATATTTACCCCAATTTCATTGACAATTTTAGAAACTGTAAATCCTAAAGCTTCAGCAAGTTCTTTTTGATTAACATCATGTTGATACTCGCCAACTCCAATACTTTTAGGATCAATTTTTACAAGTTCTGATAAAGGATCTTGAATTCTTCTTCCAATAGAAATCGCACTTCTTTTTTCAACGGTCAAATCAGGAAACTCTTTAATAGCTAAAGGACTTGCCGAATAAACTGAAGCTCCAGCTTCACTAACCAAATTATATAAAACATTCGTACCTTTAATAGCATCTGCAACAAAAGCTTCACTTTCACGAGATGCCGTTCCATTACCAATAGCAATAATTTGAACTCCATATTTTTGAATTAAAGAATTCAAAATTTCTTTACTCTTTTCTTTTTCATTTTTAGGTTCATGCGGATAAATTGTCGCGATTTCTAAAACTTGGCCATATGAATTTAAAACAGCAAGTTTGCATCCAGTTCGAAAAGCTGGATCAAAGCCTAATACAATTTTATCTTTAATAGGTTTGGTCATAAGTAAATGTTCTAAATTATCTTGGAAAGTTAAAATTGCTTTATTTTCAGCATTCTCTGTTAAATCAGCTCGTATTTCTCTTTCGACACTAGGATAAATTAATCTTTTTAAAGAATCCAAAATCGCCTCTTCTACTTGGCTAACTACAAAAGAATCCTTATTTTTAACAATTTTTCCTTTCAAATATTCAAAGATCTTTTCTTTATCAAAATCCAAAGATACAGTCAAAATCTTTTCATTTTCTCCCCGATTCATAGCTAAAATACGATAATGTTTAGCATATTTAATCGGTTCAGAAAAATCATAATACATTTGATAAACCTTTTTTTCATCTTGAGCATTCTTTTTTAATTTACTTTCTATCGAACCATGATTCCAAATTTCTCTTTTAATATATTTTCGATAATAGGCATTATCACTAATCCATTCAGCAATAATATATTTAGCACCTTCTAAAGCTTTTTCAATCCCACATTCAAATCCACTAGCTAACTCTTCTAAACTTCCGCGAGTTGGAAAACTCATAATCTTTTTAGCTAAAGGTTCTAATCCCATTTTAATAGCTTCACTAGCTTTAGTTTTTTTCTTTTCCTTAAATGGACGATACAAATCTTCTACATCACTTAATTTTTCACAAGCCAAAATAGAAGCCCGTAATTCTTCAGTCATCATATCTTTTTCTTCAATAAGTCGAATAACATCTTCTTTTCTTTTCAATAAATTTTCTAAATAAGTATATTCTTTTTCAATACTTCTTATTTGTTCTTCGTCTAAAGATCCTGTAGCTTCCTTTCTATAACGAGCTATAAAAGGAATAGTCGCACCTTCACTAAGTAAATTTAATACAGCCTCAACTTGGGAAATTTTAATTCCTAAATTTTTGGCTAAAACTTCTTTATTATTCATACCTTAAACCACCTTGCTAAGTAAGTATATCATAAGAAAAAAAGATTAGGATTTTTTTCGAATCAATTTTACTTTTTCTTCACATTCCTTTAAAAACTTTCGAATAAAACCTTGATCTTTCTCATTTAAAACTTTTAAAAAACCTTCCAAATAAATTTGATAAAATTCCCAACTTTTTAAATCATCACGTTTTTCTACTAAATCTTTATCATATAAAACTTCTTCTTTAAGTTCCTCTTTAACTTCTTTATAAAAAGGAGGACCCCATAAAGAAACATTTTGATAAATTTGAAAATTTTTCTTAAGATATCTTTCCATTTCTTGATTTTTCAAAAACAACAATCCAAAAAACTCTTCAAAATAATTTTTTTGATACAATTTTATCAAAAATTCATTTTCCAAAAATGCCCAAACTCGAACCATGTTCTTATCTAATTCTTCATATAAATACTCTTCATATGGAAAACCTAATTGATTTAATTTAAAAATAAATTGATCTTGATTTATATTTTTCAAGTAAAACTGGATTAACCAAAAAAACATCTCTGAAAATGAATCAAAATCTTTATCATCTCTTAAATAAGTTTGAACCAAATTTTGGACTAAAAAAGATTCAGGATCACGAGTAAGATCCTCTAATTGATAATTTAAAATACGATGTCTTACAAAATTCTCTATTTTAAAAGTATCAAACATATCTAAAATTCCAAATGGAAAATAAGTCATTTTAGGATATTGATAAAGTTGTCTTAAATAAAACTGAAAATTTTGAAAATCTATAGATTGAAAAATCTTCTTCTCTTTTAAAAGCAAATCAAACAATCTTTCCTTCATAAAAGAAAAAGGAACATCATTCTTAATATCAACGATTTTATGAAAAGAATCCCAAATTTGTATACCAAGTTCTTCTAATTTTTGATAAATTAAATCATAATTACAAATTGTATCATAAGAAAAGCAAAAAGACTTTTCAGGAAATTTTTGATAATCCAACTCTTCATCACCATAAAAATAACGGTCATCTGGATCTTCCAACATAGAAAAACCGAGAGTCTGAAGCAAATTATTTAATTCATTAAAATGAGGAGCATAAACATTAGCATAATCTAAATAAAACAAATAACTTTGAAGTACATTCCAAACATCTTGAGAATATTTTTTAGGAATGCTTTGAAGAATAAGTCGAAACAAGGAAACTTCTTGAAGATATTTTTCATCTTGTTTTCGATAAGAAACTAAATCACTATAAATCTCTCTTATAATCTTAAAAATCCATTCCAAACTTTTATCTGTCCAGAAAAAATTATCAATCATCTCTCTTTCACCATTATGATTCAAAAAAGATAAAACAACTTGATCTTTTTCTTTTAAAAACTTTAAACCAAGAAAATATTCGAAATCTCGATAATTCAAAAAGGATTGCCAATAATTTCTAAAATATTCATTATTCCCTAAAGAACAAACTTTCTCTTTTGATAACGCACTAAACTCTTGAAAACCTAAAAACTCCCAACTATGTTGAAGAAGAACAAACACTTGCATTCGAGATAAAGATACATGGGATAATTCAATCATATTAAGTAAATAAAACTTTGAAAAATCATATCCATAATTCTCTTTTATAAAACTATAAATTTTTTGAAAAAGCAAATCATCTTCTTCAATTTTTTTAACAATCTCTTCTTCTTTTTCTAAAAAATCATTAATTAACAAATCATAAACTTCTTTATATTCTTTATTTTTTAATTTTTGAAGTTTCAAAATTTGTTCACTACACCAAAAAAGTTGTTCTAATTCCTTCATCTAACAAGCCCCCAAAATAAGATTACTACTATTATAAAATCGATCAAATTAAAACACAAGAAAAAAATTCTTACCTAAAGTAAGAGCTTGTCAAGTATAGTGTGTAAATTTATTTAATAATTATAAAAATTAATATATAAAATTGTCAAAGAACATAGTTAACATATCAATCTAAATTGATATGTTTTTCATATCTATCACCAAATAACTCTATAAGTTGTAATTGTATAGTTTTAAAATTCATAATAGGTTTATACCATTTTTCTTTTAATTCTTTTATTCTTAAGAATAGTATTTTATAAACTGATTCTTCATTAGGAAATGCCCCTTTCCCTCTAGTTACTTTTCTTAATGCAGAATTTACTGATTCTACAGCATTTGATGTATATATGGCCTTTCTAATTTCTGTAGGTAATTCAAATAATGGATCTAAATATTGCATAAAATTTTCAACTTTTTTAACTACTGAATTAAGACTAGAGAATTCTTTTTTAAAATCTTCTAGTATTAAATATGCTTTTTCTTTATCAGAACTTGTATATATTTTTTTCCAGAATTGAATAACCTTATTTGCTTGCTTTTTAGGACATATACTATATATATTTCTAGTCAAATGGACAACACATCTTTGTGATTGAGTTTTAGGAAATACAAGTTCTAAAGAGCCTTTAAATCCTGCTATCCCATCACTAGACATATATAATATATCTTCAACACCTCTTGATTTCAAATCTTCAAATACATTAGTCCAAAAACTAGCCGATTCATTTTTATCAATCCACATACCTAATATATCTTTGTATCCTTGAGCATCTACTCCTATGATTACATAAATGGCTTTTTTTTGACTGTTTATATTATCGCCTTTAATTGGAATATATAAACAATCAGCATAAGTAAAAATGTAAAGAGGTTTTAGTTTTCTATTTCTAAACTTTTCAACTTCTTCATTAACAGCAGAAATTAATCTCGTTATTTCATCTTTACCAATATTAACACCATAAAGATCTTTTAATATTTTCTCAATATCTCTTAAACTAACGCCTTTAGCATATAAAGAAATACATTTATCTTCAAAACCAGTAAGTTTAGTTTGTCCTTTTTCTATTATAGCAGGCTTAAAACTACCTTTTCTATCACGTGGAGTTTTTACTTCAATAGAACCATATTTAGTTTCAACTTGCTTACTTTTACAATAACCATTTCTACTATTATCACTTTTATTACGTTCATATTTAGAATATTCTAAATGATTATCTAATTCAGTATCAAGTAGTTTTTGCATAAGAGGTTCTAATAAAGAGTCAATAAAATTTTCAACATCCAAACTATTTTTAATTTCTCCATTTTTAAATTTATTAACTGCTTCTTCTATAATCATATCATTTAAAGTTTTCTCTTTTTTCATAATACTCCTTAAATTAATTCTAAATCTGGATAAAGTTGAATAATATCATTTAGCATTAGAATCCATTCATTCTTTTTAAATGAAGTAAAGCCAAAATAATCATCCATACCACCAAGTTTTTCATAAACTTCTTCTAAATTATTAACATAACTTTTTTGACTGTTAAAACTTAATCTTATTCTATCATATAAATATATATTAGCGGAATGCCTAAATAATAATTTTCTAATATTAACACTATATTTGTATAAAGATTCGATATTAGTTAAATACTTTTCAATTAATTTTTGATGAATAACATTATTGTATCTTTCTTTAAATTTTTTAAATTGCTCTTTAAAGTCAGTTAAAGTTTTTTGTACATATAAATTATGAAGTTTACTACCGATTTCTCTAGCATTTTTTTCATAAGAAAATTTATAAAACTTAGGCATAATATCAGTAATAGAATCTATAAAAGTTATAGTAGGGAATGAAACTTTAGCAGCCTTTTTAATATTTTTATTATCATCAACAGAAAGAAATAATATATTTTTAATACCTCTAACTTTTAAATTTTCAAAACAATCAAGCCAATATCTATTATTATTTTTTCTATCAGTATAAACATTAATTAGAGTTCTAAAACCTTTTTTATCAATACCAACTAAAGTATAAATATCTTCTTTTTCTATATATTCACCTTTTTTAATATTTATTTCATTTTTAATAGCATAAACAACCAAATAAGTATCTTCTAATCTTCTTTTTGGACAATCTGTTATAGTTAATTCTTTCATCTCTTATCCTCTCCTTTTTTCCACAAATAAAAATCTAGTATGTTTTTTTATTTACACACTAGATTATACACTATC
>CALVPL010000025.1 GCA_944351315.1 uncultured Bacilli bacterium
TTGGGTATTCCTCCTTAAATAATGGTGCCCGAGGCCGGACTTGAACCGGCACGAGTTATTACACCCGCAGGATTTTAAGTCCTGTGCGTCTACCTATTCCGCCACTCGGGCAGGCACTTGTCTTATCACTAAGACTTCTTCATTATAATATGTAAAATAAAAATAATCAAGTATTTTTTACCGTTTCTAAACAAAAAAACGTTATTTTTCCGATTTTATTTCTATATTATATTCTTTTATCTTTTCATTCATCCAAATCGGAAGCTGTTTTTTTAACGGAGCAAACCCATGATCGATTAAGGAATCCTTTCTACGAGCATACTCTGTATTCTTAATACTACACTTTAATTTTTTAGCATTTTCATCCACTTCTAAAACAATGCAAGGAACTTGATCATTTAATGCAGCATAATCTTCAACATTTTTAACAAATTGATCACTTAATTCGGAAATATGAATCAAACCAGTATACTCATCTTCAAAAGCCAAAAAAATCCCGTATTTTTCAAAACCAGTAACTATCCCTATAACTCGATCTCCTTTTTTATAATTCTTCATTTTCTTCACCACGTATACTTATTATAAATGATTTTTCTTTACTTGTTAAGATAGAAATTTTATAATACAAATGAGGTGAACAAATTGGAAGAAAAAATCAAAGAAAAAATCGACGACATTCGTGTTTTTTTAAACATTGAAGGAGGAGACATAGAATATATCAAATATGAAGATGGATATGTTTATGTAAAACTTTTAGGTGCATGTGCAAATTGTAGTTACATAGATGTTACCATAAAAGATACAATAGAAAGCTATTTACAAGAAGAAATACCAGAAATTAAAGGAGTTATAAACGTTGAATTATAACTCTTTTTTTATAATCCAATCAACCGGTTCAAGTGGAACATATTCCCGAATTAAAAGCCAAGCTTTTTTTAAAAAAACTTCTTGTTTAGAAATAGCATCAATAATGGGCAGCAAAACTTCTTCCGATTCATCTTCATTTATTATTTTTTCATGCAAATCAAAATAATAGGAAGGATATAAAAGCCGAGCATAAAGCATACTTAAATTATAAAGATCCGGCCGTCTCAAATCAATATAAGCTTTCAATTCGATTAATGGCAATTCCTCTTCTTGAAAAACCATATTTTTTAAATATTCTGCCACATCTCGAACTTCCAAATCAAAAATAAAACTTAAAGGATTATCATAATTCAAACGATAATTAGGAAAACCAACTCGTCTATGTGATAAAACAATAGGTGAATTAGGAATTTTAATCGTTCTAGTAACATGATTAGCATAACTAATAGCATTCTCAGCCAAGCCGACAAAATAACTAAAACTATTCACAATAATTGGATATTTTTTTCCCATTTCAGAAACTTGATATTCCAAATAATCAACTTTTTGACTCCACAACCTTCCCCATTCATTCCGATACAAATTATTTCTTTTCGAATTTAACACTACACTTTTATTTCTTTCCAACATATCTACTAGATTGTATTCATGTAAAGGATTATCTACTTCAATTAAAACATAAGCTTCATTATTAATCTCTGTTAAATAATTCCCATAAACATTAACAATAAAAGGTAAAATAGGTATTTTTTTTTGTTCCAATTCTCTAATCACTTCTAAAAGATCTTGATACTCCTCTTGATTTCTTCTAACTTTAGTAAAATAATAAGTTTTTTGATTCCATTCAAAAACAGAATATTCTTTATATTCTTTAATTTGATCTACTTGAATATGATAAGCATATAAAATATTCTCTTTCATAGTATGATTATATGAAAAAAACTCAAGAGTATTTCTTGAGTTATGCAATTTTCAAATTTAAAGTTGGTCCCTCAGCAACTTGAGTCATTTCACTAGTGTCCACTACAGAATTGACAGGCGAAACACCAGGATTTGAAACATTCATCTCAGCTGAGTTCATTTTTTTTTTAGAAATCAATTCATTAGTCAAAGTAATAATTTTATTATTATATTCACTAGTTATTTCTGCAATTCTTTTATTAACCATTTTTATTTCTTCATCAATTTTTTTGCTCATTTCAACATTTAATTGCATTACTTCACGAGTAATTCTATCGCTATCTTCAGTAGATTGAGCTCCCATCATATTGACATCTGAAGATACTTCTGGTGCAGGAGTTTCCATAACAACAGGTTGTGGTGCCGAAACAGCTGCAACATCGTTCTCAATTCCCATAACCGGTTGAGTATTCATTTCTATAGGATTTACTACAGGTGCACTTTCTTCTGGAACCACACCAGGCATGCTAACAGCTGCAGGCACTCCCATATCAACAACCGGATTAGCATCCATAACAGGTGCATCTGGAATTGGATTGTTCATAGCATTTTGTACAACTGGAGTATCTTGAACAGCAGGAGTTGCTTGAGCAACTGCAGGCTCTTGTACAGTTGGTTGTACTGAAGATTCTACTTGAGCACTTAAATAAGGTTGAATTTTAGCTTGAAAATTTGTTTTACAAGAAGTCATTTGAGTACTATTTAACGCTAGTTGTTTTCCATTCGATAAAGCTTTTTTTAATACTTCTTTATTTATATACTTTACTTGTGTCATTATGCTTCACCCACCACTTCAAATTGATTTTTTATAATATCTATAATAACTTTCTTAATTTCATTCCAAGCCGCTTCATCTAAAATAGGTTGATATAGCCCATCCTTCTCCCAATAAAACTCTAAAACATTATTTCCATTATTTAATTGATTGCTATCCACAACTAAAATTGGAACATTTTTTATGTTTGGCAAACTATCTTCCACACTGACAAAATGACAAATCACATTCTTTTCTTCTTTTTCTCCATTCGGATTTTCTAAAGTAATTTTTTCAATCATTTGTAATCCCTCTATTCTGAAATGATTATAACAAATTTAAAAAAAATAAGCAACAATTAATACTCATTTTTTTATGAATTCCATTCATTTACCTTACTCAATATAAAATAACGACAATTAGGTGCACAATATTCTTTTAAATAATCATCGACATGATCAATATCATTAATTTCTTTAAAATTTTTATTAGTTTTACTATTAAAGCCTTTTAAACGAAGTTTTCCATATGCCCAATCACCAACGATATAATCAAAATCGTCAAAATAATCGGTAATTTTTTTTTCTAACTCTTCTTCTTCAATAGCATCCTTTTCATTTTTCATAATTAAATATTTTTGATCATGAATCACAATATATTTCATAATACCCCCATCTCTAAAAATAATTTAAGGCAATTAAAGCCACCACAAATAAAGCTGTTGCTGCAATACTTGCAAACAAAAGAAAATCTACATAACCATTCCCAGTCGTAATTTTATTTCCATATCTTTTATAATAATTCACGGCTTTTTCTAGTAACTCTTTACTGTTAGAAAGAGAAGAATCCACTCGAAAAAAACGATAAATTTGATCATTCACAGCTTTTAAATCAAAATCATTTAAATTATTGATTTGTTCCAAATTATATCCTAAAAGCAAATAAGCATCCTGTACAAGAAAATCTCTTCTCACGGGTTGCAATGTAAAATTATGATTTACTTCAAATAGTTTACTTTGCAAATAACCATTAATTTCATTAGGATTTGTTGCATAAGCATTAATGGCTTCTGTTTTCTCCAAATTCTCTGGAATGTATAAATATTTTTTAAATGAAATCAAATCATCCATAGAAAGATTCATATTTTTTTGTTTAAAACAATACATATCGATCAAATATTTCTGAATTTTAATAAAAGCACTATTTGGTCTTTTTTGTTGTCGTTTTTCTTCTTCAAATTGCAAAAATTGATTTTTAAAATCGATCAACGAATCAATTGGAAATCCATATTTAGTAATATTATTATCAAATCCCCCCATCATATGTTCATTATGCGTAATATATGGATTTAAAATATCAAGTTCACCATATATATACACAAGAGTTCTAATAACTACGACTGTAAATTCTTCAAAATTCGAATTATCCTTTTGATCTTTATATTTTAAATACATTTCAATCGCATGGGATAATACTGGATTAATAAATGGTTGTCCAATCATGTATTCGTCACCCTATTGTAAGTATAACACAAAAATTATTTAAAAGGAAGTTCAAAGAATGCACTCTGGCTTTCAAAAGCTTTATTATACCATTCGGGAACTTGACCTTGAATTAATTTAGAATCAATTAACAATTCATATTTTTTTTGATGTTCTTCTTTTGTTACAGGTAAAAGCACTTCATAAGATATAGAAATACTTAAATAAACCTCAATCATAGCATTATTAATTCCATAATTTGTAAGGCGAGTTCGTACATTAGTAAATACCGAATCTATAAAACGAATAGTAACGGGTATTTTCGGGCCAAGATTCACTAAAAAAGGTGAATCTGTTACCAAACCTAAAGGCATTTCCAAAATTAAAGTATCTTCACTATCACTTAAAAAATCGCGATTACTATATGGAATCGTCTGTTGTTGACTACTTTTTTTTAAAGATTTTTGAATATATTCAGTCAATTGAGAAGCTAAAGAATAAATTTTTTCCATTTGATAATCCACACTTTGAATTTCACCTTGATCGTTTAACACAACTTCTAAAAACTCTTGATATTCTTGACTTTCATCCAAAAAAATTTGAAAATCACTCGCTACATCATCTACATATTTATCCAGATTTTTTTGAGCAATATAAATCAATTTAGAAGACACATTACGATTAAACCACTGAAAAAGCAACAAAAAGCCAATCATTATACTTAAGATAATGAAAAAGATTTTTTTATTTCGAAACATACTCGGTAATAAATAAAATTTTCTCATATAAAATCATATGAAAAAAAGATAATATTTTTTATTATCTTTTATTAAAACCAACCTAAATTAAGAAAATCATTCAAAAAAATCACAATACCAGCAATTATAGCTAGAAAAACAATCACAATTAAAATTCTAATTAATATTTTACTGGCTTTACTTTCTTCTATATCATCAAAATCGGCAAAATCATTTTTTCGAAAAGACATACTACTTGTGTAAAAAGAATCATCAATATCTTCATCTAAAGCTTCGTGAATCTCCTCTTCTTCTTGTTTAGCCTTTTCTTCTTCTAAAGCTTTGTCAAATTCTTTTGCACCAGCAACTACAGTATTCTCATCTCCACGCAAATCATTTAAAATATCTAGTGGATCTAGATCTTCTTCCTCTTCTTTTTCTTCTTCTTTATCTAGCTCTTCAGATACATTTTTAATTGCTTTACTTTGAGTTTCATTCAAATTAATAGTTTGAATTAAATCCAACAATTCTTCTTTCGTTTTTTCATCAGCTGCTTTTCCTTTTCTCTCTGGAGCATCTACTTCAAGATTTTTTAAAATATCATACTGCGTATCTCGTACTTTTTTTAAACGTTCTCTTTGATAATCAACTTCTTTTTCCTCACGTGCTCTTTCTAAAATTGCATTGATATCATATTCTTTTGTTTTTTCAATCTCTGGTTCTTCTTCCTCTAAAACATCTAATTTCAAGGATCTTCTTTTTGGAACTTCTTGATAATTCTTTTCTAAAATATCTTTTAATTTATTTATATCAATTTGAGATTCATTATTTCCTATCACTTTAGCATTACTACCAATATCAAAATTTTCAATCTCACTTTGTTTTATTTCTTCATACAATTCATTATTTTTTGCAGTTCTTCGAGGAGCAAAACTAGGTGTCTCATCATAATACTTATTAATTCTTGTTTTCATAATTCTGATCCTTTCATACTAAATATAACATATTTTGACATTTTTGGAAATGCATATTGATTGATTTTTTGAACTTTTTATGTTTATAATAAAAATGGTGAGAAATTTTATGAAAAAATTAAAAGTATTAACGGATCAATGTATCGGGTGTGGAGCTTGTGTTGGAATTGATCCAGAACACTTTGACTTTAACGAGGATGGACTTTCAAAAGTAATCAATGAAGAAAATCTTGAGAGTGAATCTTTACAAGAAGCTATTGAATATTGTCCGGTTGGCATTATCTCAATAGAAAACACGGAAGAAGATGACAGTGAAACGCAAAACAACAGTTCTGAAAATTCTTGCAATGAAACACAAAACAAAACTTTTGAAGATTCTTACAATGAAACACAAAACAAAACTTCTGAAAATTCTTTCGAGGAACAATCGAGTAGAGGAAAATAAATAAATTATTTTGCCCCTCTCACACCACCGTACGTACGGTTCTCGTATACGGCGGTTCAATTTATATTACAGTATGTACTTTTTGGTAATGGTCTAGTGGAGA
>CALVPL010000026.1 GCA_944351315.1 uncultured Bacilli bacterium
TACTTTCGCAACAAGTTGATCAAATAATCTTTCATCTTCTTTCATAAGCAAATAATTTCTATAAACATTATTAGTATCTGCTAAAGAAGCTTTATTTAACATTTCTAAAATTCGATACAAACAATTAGTAATTTCTTCTTCTTGAACATTTTTTAACAATTCTTGAATATTTTTCATTAATTTACTATTATTTTCTAATAACACATTTTTATCCATAAAGACCCCCCTTTAGGTCCTTTTATTATACACTTTTTACATAAAAAGTCAAATTTGTAAAACAATAATCATTCAAAAAGTTTAACAAAAAAGAATATAAAGAATTTGAAATGATTTTTATTCAAAATTCTATATATTCTTCAAAACAATTTTTAATCTAAAGTATCCAAATATTCACAAGCCATAATAGCCGCGATAGTTCCGTCATTCGCTGCCGTAGTTAATTGTCTTACTTGTTTTTCACGCACATCACCGGCAGCATAAAATCCAGCTACAGCCGTTTCTAACTGCAAGTTTGTTATAATATAACCATTAGGTGTTAAAGGAATAAAATCTTCTAAAATTTTTGTATTAGGTTCATGACCAATAGCAACAAAAACCCCATCCACATCTAGCTTTCTTTCTTGATTATTTTCATTCAATAAAACAGCTTCAACACGGTCAGTCCCTAACACTTCTTTAACCGTGGCATTTAAAATAAATTCCACATTTTCCTTTTCTTTTAAAAATGTTACTTTAACAGGTTCCCCGCGAAATCCATCACGTCGATGAATCAAATAAACCTTTTTACAGAGATTAGATAAATAAAGAGCATCATCAATCGCCGTATTTCCTCCACCGACTACACAAACCGTTTTGTCTTTAAAAAATGCTCCATCACAAGTAGCACAATAACTAATACCTGAGCCAAGCAATTTTTCCTCATTAACAACACCCAATTTTCTTGGACTAGCTCCAGTCGCATAAATTAAAGCTTTACTTTGATATTCTTTTGAACTGACAAAAATAGTAAAAGTGGTAGCATCTTTTTGAATGTTTGAAACCTCGCCATAAATACTCTCCATCCCTAATTTCTTAGCTTGATCATACATTCTTTCTCCAAGTTCCATCCCACCTATTGTTTCAAAACCTGGATAATTTTCCACATTAACAGCTTGCGTAATTTGTCCTCCAAAAGTAGCTTTTTCGATCAACAAAACTTTCTTTAAAGCTCGAGCTGCATAAATAGCCGCGGCAAGACCAGCTGGCCCGCCGCCGACAATAATAATATCATACATTATAAACAAATCCCTTCTGCATATGCCTTAATATTTGAAGCATTAGAAATCTTTTCACCTTCTTTAGTAATTAAAGTTGGGGCCTGAGTAATTCCTAATTCTTTTACAAAATCAGTATTTTCTTCAGCATCAATCACTTCATATTCAATATGAGCCTCATTTAAAGCACGTTTAGCAATTTGACAATTTGGACAAGTCTTCGTTACAAAAAGCATAGCCTTAGTATTCGCTTTTTTACTTGTAGTTTTCTTTTTTGCTTTCACCGTTTCTTTAAAAGAACACTCACCATCAATTTTATAAGTTACACGATCTTTAAACTCTTGACTTTTACCATCATTCCAGTTTTTAACAGGTCGATAGTATCCTGTAATTCGACTATAAACTTCAGCCGCCTCTCCACAAATTGGACATTTGTATTGTTCACCAGCTAAATAACCGTGTTCCTTACAAATTGAATAAGTTGGTGAAATTGTATAATAAGGTAATGCATAATTTTCAGCAATCTTGCGAACTAATGCCGCAGCACTTTGCCAACTAGGCATTTTTTCACCCAAAAAGACATGAAAGACTGTTCCAGAAGTATATAAAGTTTGTAATTTATCTTGAATATCTAAAGCGGTAAAAACATCTTCCGTATATCCAACAGGTAAATGAGTACTATTGGTATAATAAGGGGTTCCATTTTCATTGGCCGTGATAATATCTGGGAATCTTTCCTTATCATGTTTAGCAAACCGATAAGAAGTCGATTCAGCAGGTGTTGCTTCAAGATTATACAAATCACCATATTTTTCTTGATAATCGCTTAATCTTTCTCGCATATGATTTAAAACATTGACACTAAAATCTACAGTTTCTTGATGAGTCATATCCTTTTTTAACCAACAAGCATTTAAACCAGCTTCATTCATACCAACAAGACCAATGGTTGAAAAATGATTGTCAAAAGATCCTAAATATCTTTTAGTATATGGATATAAACCTTCTTCTAATAATTTAGAAATTACAGTTCTTTTTGTTTTTAAACTACGAGCAGCAATATCCATTAATTTATCAAGCCGTTCATAAAAATCTTTTTCATCTTTAGCCAAATAAGCAATCTTAGGCATATTAATGGTAACAACTCCGACACTTCCAGTCGATTCGCCACTTCCAAAATAACCTCCAGATTTTTTTCTTAATTCTCGCAAATCTAGGCGAAGACGACAACACATACTTCTAACATCACTTGGTTCCATATCACTATTAATATAATTAGAAAAATAAGGTGTTCCATATTTTGCCGTCATTTCAAATAATAAACGATTATTTTCAGTATCGCTCCAATCAAAATCCTTAGTTATAGAATAGGTTGGAATTGGATATTGAAATCCTCTACCATTGGCATCTCCTTCAATCATAATTTCTAGAAATGCTTTATTAACCATATCCATTTCTTTCTTACAATCTTTATATTTGAAATCCATTTCCTTACCGCCGACAATAGCCTGTAATTCTGCTAAATCATTTGGTACAGTCCAATCCAAGGTAATATTGGTAAATGGTGCCTGTGTTCCCCATCTACTTGGTGTATTTACTCCATAAACAAAAGATTGAATACATTGTTTTACATCATAATAACTCAAATTATCAACCTTTACAAAAGGAGCTAAATACGTATCAAAAGAAGAAAATGCTTGTGCCCCAGCCCATTCATTTTGCATAATTCCCAAAAAGTTTACCATTTGATTGCATAAAGTAGATAAATGTTTTGCTGGACTAGAAGTGATTTTTCCTTCAATACCGCCTAGACCTTCTAAAATAAGTTGCTTTAAACTCCAACCAGCACAATAACCGGTTAACATAGAAAGATCATGAATATGAATGTCGGCTTCCTTATGAGCTTTAGCAATCTCTTCATCATACACTTCACTTAACCAATAATTTGCCGTTACTGCACCAGCTTCACTTAAAATAAGGCCACCAACAGAATAAGTTACCGTGGAATTTTCCTTAACTCGCCAGTCTTCTACTTTAACATAACTATCTACTAATTTTTTATAATCAATCATCGTATTTTTAGCATTACGAATTCTTTCTCTTTCTTTACGATATAAAATATAAGATTTAGCTACATCAGCATAAGAAGCATCCGATAATACTTTCTCTACACTATCTTGAATATCTTCAACGCCAATAACTCCATCATGTATTTTATCTTCAAAATCAGCAGTTACTTTTAAAGCAAGTAACTCCAAAACACTATCACATATTTCTCGATCTACAGAAACAAAAGCTTTTTCCATAGCTTCTTCAATTTTTCGGATGTCAAAACGAACAATTTTGCCATCTCTTTTTTTAACTCGATACATAAATTCCTCCTACCTTCTACCACGTTCATTATAACAAATTCTATTTTTTAAACTGTGTGATTTATGCAACACTTTATCTAGAAACAAAAAAAGTCCTTTAAATTAGGACTTCTTTCAACTGCCAACCACTGTAAATCAAACATGTCAAATTAAACACCTCGTAAAAAAACCGAATCTGTCTCTTGTAAAGCTTTATCACGCATTTGCTCTAAAACTTCTAATGAAACTGCATGAAGACCTTCTCCAATCAAATCACCAGAATCTTTAAACTGTTGTAAATAAAGGCTTGAAGGAGAAACCCATGAAGCAATCTTGCAAATATCTTGAATCGTATGAAACTCTTGAACTACGGTCGTTCGAAACTCATGAGAAAGACCAGAAGTTTGAATCAACTTGACACTTTCTTGAATCCTTTTCAAGTCTATCTTTACACCTGCTGTAAGAGCATACTTCTCTGGACAATTTTTAATATCCATAGCAATATAATCCACCACTTTTTCATCCAGAAGCTCTTTGATTTTTTCTGGAAAACAACCATTGGTATCTAATTTAATCAAAAAACCCATCTGTTTTACTTTTAAACAAAAATCTTTCAAATCTTTTTGAAGACAAGGTTCTCCTCCAGAAATACAAACAGCATCCAATTTACCTACTCTTGACTCCAAAAAAGTCAAAACTTCTTCTTCATTCATTCTTTCTTCATCTAAATGAGTAACTAAAGAAGCATTTTGACAAAAAGGACAACGCAAATTACATCCACCAGTAAAAAGTGTACAAGCAATTTTTCCTGGATAATCTAAAAGAGTAACTTTTTGAATTCCTTTAATAAGCATACGATCAACCTTCCAGCTAAAGTATAACATTTTTACATAAAAAAAACTATTAGTTTCCCAATAGTGTTCATTAAAATATTGATATCCCGTTTAGATATAAATTTAAATTTGGATATCCCGAAATAAATATACCCATATACATTGTCCTTTGATACAATATTTTTGTTAAGAAAATTATGTATTGGA
>CALVPL010000027.1 GCA_944351315.1 uncultured Bacilli bacterium
CGTTACTATCCAACTTATGTAAAAAATGAGCATTATGATTCCAATAACACAGCTGAATCCTATCTATTTGAACTAGGCTACATGGATAATTATCAAGATTTATTAAATATTTTAAATAATAAAAATAATTATGCAGAGGGTATTGCTGAAGCTTTACAAAAATACTTAGATCAAGAATAAAATAAATAAGTTATAATAAACTCCTATGAAAGGAGTTTTTTTATGAATGCAAATAAAATTTTTATTGGCCCAATCTATAAAGTAACAAAATACGAGTTCACGGAAAAACCAGCTGAACATAAAGTAGATAAAGAATTTGAAGTAATTCCTGGATACAGCAATGCTATTCTTATAGAAATAAAAGACAATGAATACGTTTTACTTGAAAATTTCCATTTATATCTTTATTTAAGAAAATTTTTTCCATCCTTTAAAAATGAAGTAATATTAAAAGATTTAGACTTACTTACACTTGAATCAGGAAAAACATTCATTCGAAAAGAAAATTTAAAACCATATTTAATAGTTAAAGCAAATAAACCAGTAGAAGCTCAAATTTCTTTAAAAAAAGTAAAAAAAAGACAAGCTAGAAAATAACTAGCTTGCTTTTTGATCTAAGGTAATAGTTAAATCTTTATAGTCTCCATCACGATAAACTTTAACTTTCATCGTATCTCCAACACTATGATTGTATAGCAAATATCTTAAATAAGCTAAATTAGTAACTTCTTTTTCATCTACTTCAGTAATAACATCGCCAGCTTTTATTCCGCCTTTTTCAGCAGGACTTCCAGCAGATACACTATCAACGTACACTCCATAATCTACACCAATACGGTTCAAATTAGGAAAATAATAAGACATTGCATCAGCTAAATTAAGCATTGTAATTCCTAAAGAAGGTCGTTCAATAGTTTCACCTTTTTCCAACTTTTCTGCATAACTTAAAGCAGTTTCAATAGGAATTGCAAATCCCATTCCTTCAATACTTGCCGTTGACATGCTACCACTTGAAGATAATTTTAAAGATGTAATACCTATAACCTCACCATTAGCATTTACAAGAGGACCACCTGAATTTCCTGAATTAATCGCAGCATCTGTTTGTAAAACACTCATCATAATATCTGAAACATTAGAATTTTGAGTTGAAACACCAACTAAACGATTTTTACCAGATAAAATTCCTCTCGTTACAGTTCCTGAATAAGCATCGGAATCTATTGGAGCTCCAACGGTAAATACAGTATCTCCAATTCGAGCATCTTCACTACTTCCCATTTTAGCAACTGTTGTTACTTCATCAGCACTTAAAGATAAAACCGCAATATCTGAATAAATATCTTTACCCTCAACTTGAGTTTCAACTTGTCTACCATCATTAAAAACAACATAAATGGCATCACCGGATTCAATAACATGATTATTTGTCAAAATATAGGCTGTATTATCATCTTTTTTATAAACAAATCCTGTTCCAGTAGAATAAAGTTGATTCTTTTGATAAGTTTTCACAACGACTACAGCATCATACACTTTTTCAACAGCATCAGCAATACCAGTATCTGTAATATTAACATTTTTTACTTCTTCGGTAATAGTTTTTACAAAAGGCTCTGGAAAAAAGTACATCAATGCATATAATCCAATCGCTCCAACAAAAAACATTATAATACCAACCAAAAAGAGTTTACCATTTTGATTCGTATTCTTTTTATTCTTCACTTCTTCATAATTTTCCATTATAACCTCACCATCTCTCCATAATTAATTGGAAATCCCATCCGATCCAATACTTTTTCAATAGAAATAGTTTTCAAACGATCTGCTAAAATCTGTATTTCATATTCAAATTCACTCATAAATAAGAAAAAATCATCTCTTCGTAATAATTGTTTTAAAATAATAACAATTGCAAACAAATCATTTTTTCCATATATATACTCATCATTTACTTTAGGTATTTCTAAAAGTTCATGATATTTAGTATCTTCAATACTTCTCTGAGCTTTATGTTCATACAAAATATCTTCATGAGCACATAAATTACGAAAATTAGCTAATATTGGAAAGTAGACAGACAATTGATCGCGAGCAACATGAAAATCTTTGGCAATATTTACTTGATCTTCAGGTTTTAAAATTTGATATAATTCACTGACAATTCCAAAAGATAAAACTTTAACTGCAATCCATAAAGGAACATAACCATATTTTTCAATATAATGTAAAGTAGCTTGATGTTGACCACCATTGACTCGAATCTGTCTTTTCATTTTTCTTAATAAATCATCTACCTGTTTTTTACGTTTACGATCTGTTACAAAATTCTTAGGATTTAAATAATCATCTTCTTGAATACCATATTTTCCAGACAAATTATAAGCTGTAATACTTTTTAAGTTATTTTCAACAATTAAAAGATTTTTAAAAACAATATTTCTTATATGACGATCAAATTGAAAAACGGCATACAATTCTTCAAAAGTTGTTCCAGGTAAAAACAATTTATTTGTCAAACTTTCCATAAAAAGTAAACGATAACCACTAATGAAAAAGTAATTTTCACGTAGAAGAATATCTTTAGTTTCCTTTTCATCAGAAATAATAAGACCTTTACTTTGCAATATTTTAATTTGTTCATCGAGTGTTTTAAAAGTCTTAACCATACCAGCACCCCATATCTTAAATCATTATATCACAAAGTACACGAATATTGTAGTCAGATTTCTTGTCAAATATGTTAGTAAAATGTGAAAAATAAATGAAAACGGCTAAAAAATTTTAACCGTTTACTACTCTTTTTTTCTAAATTTCCAAAATAAACTAAATAAACTAAGAAAAGTTCCAACAAGAAAAATCAAAATAAATTGTTTTATAGTACTCACAGTAAAAAACATTGGATAAAAGGAAAAGAAAACCTTTTTAATAACTTGTTGATTTAAAATACACATAATACCTAAAGTTAAAAGAACACTAAGAAAAATAGCCAAAAGTTGTAAAAAAACAATTTCGAAAAAATAAACACTAAAAATCTTTAAAGTTGAAAATCCATTTATCGTAAACAATTTTCTTTCTTTATGATATTTAGAAACTGTATTAAATAAATA
>CALVPL010000028.1 GCA_944351315.1 uncultured Bacilli bacterium
ACAAATATAGATACTTCTAAGGTTCATGAAATTCCAATTCTATTTGGAGATTACAATACAAGTGATAGTAAAGAAAATGAATGTACAACTCCAATGGAATCTGGAGCAACTGGAAATTGTGAAGTAGGAGACTATATGACTCATCCAGCTTTCTTAAGTATTCCAAGTACAGGCTTTTGGGTTGGCAAATTTGAAACCGGCTATGATGGAGCAACAACTAAAGAAGAAGCTGAACAAAACATTCAAGATCCAAATAAAGTAATCATAAAACCAAATGTCTATAGTTGGCGAGGAATCCAAGTAGCCAATGCTTTTTATACAAGTTACAACTATAAAAGAAATTTAGATAGTCATATGATGAAAAATACTGAGTGGGGAGCAGTAGCTTATTTACAACATAGTAAATATGGATCAAGCACGAGTGTTAGAATCAATAACAATTCAAATAATATGACAGGATATCAAGCAAATAATGAACCAACTTGTGGATTTACAAATGTAAATGAAGAATGTAACAAATATTGCAGTGATGGAAGTTGTAATACAGCTTATCCAAATAGTGTTCTTGCGAGCACTACAAACAATATAAGTGGTGTTTTTGATATGAGCGGTGGATCTTGGGAACATATGATGGGAGTTACATTAGATCAAGAAGGAAAACCATTAAGCGGAAGAAACAGCCTTTCAAATTCGGGTTTCAATGGGGCATTTGGTTGTCCTACTTGTGATAACGATACAAGTGGTCTTACAAGTCTTACAGATGGCTATGCTTGGCTCGAAGAAAAATATTACGATGCGTATATGTATAGCAACAAATATTTATCGTATAAAAATGCTATATTAGGCGATGCAACTGCCGAAGTAGGACCTTTTGCAAACGATGAAATTCGTCATCCTATAAGTAGTTGGTATAAAGATTATGCTGTACTAGTATTTGCATCCTATCCAATTCATCAACGAGGAAGCACCTATGAATCTGGAACCGAAGGTGGGACATTTGCATTTGGACCAAATGGCGGAGCTTCAAGTTACAATGTTTCATTTCGAATCATTTTAACTATCTAAAATACTTTTTAAACGAAAAGAAAAGGAAGGACTAAAACTTTCCTTTTTTTCATATGCTTTTATAGGTGATTTTTGTGAAAAAAATCTTTCTCTTTTTTATAATTCTGCTATTTCCCTTAAAAGTTCAAGCCATTAGTGCTGAAAGTTATGTAGTAATGGATTATGATTCAGGTAGAGTATTAGAAAGTAAAAATGAAAATAAAGAAAAACTCATCGCGAGTACAACCAAAATAATGACCGCGATTATTGCCTTAGAAAATAAAGATATCAATTCAGTTAGAAAAGTGGGTGATGAAGTGTTAAAAGCTTATGGTAGTGCTATTTATTTATCTTTAGAAGAAGAAATTACCTTGAAAGATTTATTATATGGATTAATGCTTCGAAGTGGCAACGATGCAGCTATTGAAATTGCTTATCATGTAAGTGGAAATATGGAAAATTTTGTCCTTTTAATGAATCAAAAAGCTTATGAACTAGGTATGAGTCATACAAAATTTGTAAATAATCATGGATTAGAAGAAAGTGATGGTTTAGCCAATACCTCAACAGCTTTAGATATGGCCATTCTAATGCGTTATGCTCTAAAAAACGAAACCTTTAGAGAAATTATTCATACCAAAACTTATGAAGCAAAAACAAGTGGCAAGACTTATGTGTGGCAAAACAAAAACAAATTATTACAAACTTATGAATACAACATTGGAGGCAAAACCGGTTTCACCAAAAAAGCCAAAAGAACCTTAGTTACAGCTTCCAAAAAAGATGAAAAAACATGTATTGTAGTAACCTTGAATGATGGAAATGATTTTAATGATCACAAAAATCTCTGTGAAAATGTTTTTAACAATTACGATCGAGTCGCCGTGTTAGATAAAGACTCTTTAGTGATCGATGCCGAAAATCCTCAAAAATATTATATTAAAAATGATTTTTATGCCTTATTAACCGAAGAAGAAAAAAAAGAAGTTCGTATAGATTTTCAAATAGATTCTGAATCTCAAAATGAAGAAGTAGGAATCGCGACCGTTTATTTAAAAGAAGAACCTATTCATGAAGAAAAAATCTATCAAAATTTAGAAGAAGAACCGAAAAAAGAAAACTTTTTTCAAAAGTTCTTACGGTGGTTGTTTAAATGGTAAGTGTTATTTGGTTATTTTTCATCGCGATTGGTTCATTTTTCATGATCGCGACTGGAAATATTGAATTATTAAATGAAGAAATTTTAAAAGGTGGAGCCGGAGGAATTAAACTTTTAACGGAAATGTTGCCTTTATTAGTTTTATGGACTGGAATCATGCAAATTGCCGAGGATGCTCACTTATTAGATTTGTTTGCCAAATTTGTAAGACCTGTTCTGAGTAAGTTATTTCCAAGTTTACCGAAAGATCATCCAGCTTTAGGATACATTGCTAGCAACATTGCCGCGAATGCTTTAGGTTTAGGAAGTGCCGCAACTCCATTTGGCTTAAAAGCAATGGAATGTCTTCAAAAAGATAATCCTCAAAAAGACACCGCGACAGAGGCCATGGTTACCTTTCTCGTTTTAAATACGGGTGGTGTTACACTTGTTCCAACGACAGTGATTGCCCTGCGTTTGATGTACCAAAGTGCCAATCCTTCGGAAATTATTCTAACCAGTATCCTAGCTACTTTATGCTCCAATGTATCCGGTTTATTATTCGATTATTATAAAAGGAGAAAGAAAAAATGAATGTATCCAATTTTATCGT
>CALVPL010000029.1 GCA_944351315.1 uncultured Bacilli bacterium
ATTGCTCAAAAAGAAGGATCAACGATTTTACTTACTGAAGATGTTGCAGAGGGTGTGAAAGATGCTGATGTGTTATACACAGATGTTTGGGTTTCTATGGGTGAAGATGCTTCTTTATGGGAACAAAGAATTCGTCTTTTAAAACCATATCAAGTTAATAGAGAAGTTATGAGTTATGCTAAAGAAAATGCTATTTTCTTACATTGTTTACCTTCTTTTCATGATACAAATACCAAAATTGGTAAAGAAATTTATGAAAAATTTGGGATTCCAGAAATGGAAGTTACGAATGATATATTTACTTCAAATCAATCTAAAGTTATGGATCAAGCAGAAAATCGCTTACATACAATTAAAGCGGTTATGTATGCAACTTTAAAAGATGAGTAAGGGTAAAAAAATTGTTATCGCATTAGGTGGAAATGCACTTGGTAATACGCCAGAAGAACAATTAAGATTGGTAAAGAAAGCTGCTAAAAGCATTGTTTCTTTAGTCAAAGAAGGTTATCAAGTTGTTGTAACACATGGTAATGGTCCTCAAGTAGGAATGATTAATATGGCTTTAGAATATTCTCATGAAGAGATTTCTACACCTGAAGTTCCTTTTGCAGAGTGTGGAGCAATGAGTCAAGGCTATATTGGGTATCATTTACAACAGGCGATTCAACAAGAACTTTTTAAAAATGATATTGCTAAGAGTTGTATAACTGTTGTTACGCAAGTTTTAGTGAATTATAAAGATAAGGCCTTTTTAAATCCAACTAAGCCTATTGGTAATTTCTATTCTAAAGAAGAAGCTATGAAATTATATAAAGAAAATGGTTGGGTGATGAAAGAAGATGCTGGCAGAGGATATCGAAGAGTTGTTGCATCTCCAAAACCTTTAAAAATTATTGAAAAAGGTGTAATAAAAGATCTTCTTAATAAAGGACATGTTGTTATTGCTGGAGGTGGCGGTGGAGTACCAGTTATTAGAAAATGGAATCAATTACGGGGAGTTGATGCTGTAATTGATAAAGATAAAACAAGTGCTCGTTTAGCTATTGATATTAAAGCCGATGTTTTTCTTATACTAACTGCAGTAGAGCAAGTTTGTTTAGGTTTTAATACCGATCATGAGAAGCCTATTGCTGAAATGACTATTGAAGAAGCAAATGAATATATCGCTCGTAAGGAATTTAAAGAAGGTAGTATGCTTCCTAAGGTTGAAGCATGTATTGAGTATGTTAAAGGTAGCAAGAATGTAGCTGTTATTACATCATTAGATAAAGCTTTAAAGGCTTTACAAGGTAAGACAGGTACATGGATTGTATAGAAGGAAGGGAAAAAAATGAATAAGAAAAAGAAGGGGTTTTTAACTTCATTTTCAATTATTCTGATTTTGATATTTGTACTAGGTATTATTTCACACTTATTACCAAAAGCAGAATTTGTTGGTGAAGAAATTGTTAATGGAAGTGGTGTTGTTGGTGCTTCATTATCAGATATTTTGATGTCGCCAATCTTAGGATTTGAAAATGCTATTGATGTTGGTATTTTCGTCCTTATCTTAGGTGGATTCTTAGCCGTTGTTGCAAGAACAAAAGCCTTGGAAACAGGAATTCAAGTTTTAGTTCGTAAATTAAAGGGACATGAACTTGTTTTAATTCCAATCTTGATGTTTATTTTCTCACTTGGTGGAACAACTTATGGAATGCTTGAAGAAACGGTTGGATTTTATGCACTTTTATCGGCAACCATGGTTATGGCTGGAATGGATACTGTAGTCGCTTCAGCTATTGTGTTGTTAGGTGCTGGTAGTGGTGTTCTTGGTTCAACAATAAATCCTTTTGCTGTCGGTGCTGCTGTCAGTGCGTTGCCAGAAGGTACTGTGGTCAATCAAGGATTAATTATAGGTATTGGTGTTGCTTTATGGCTTACAACTTTACTTATTTCAATTATTTTCGTTATGCTTTATGCAAAACGAGTTATTAAGAAAAAAGGTTCAACAATTCTTTCTTTAAGAGAACAAAAAAATATGGAAAAAGAATATGGTGTTAAAGAAGGAGAAGTTAAAAAAGAAGCTCATTTAGATTTTCATCAAAAAGTTACTTTATGTTTATTTGCATTGACATTTGTTGTGATGATCATAGGCTTTATTCCTTGGGAAGATTTTGGAATTACATTCTTCTCACAATTTACAGGATGGTTAACTGGTTCTCCATTAGGAAGTTGGTATTTCTTCGAATCGGCTTTATGGTTCTTAATTATGGCTATATTAATTGGAGCTATTAATCATACTGGCGAAAAAAGTTTTGTTGATACATTTGTCGATGGAGCCGATGATATGGTTGGGGTTATTTTAATCATTGCTATTGCTCGTGGTGCTTCTGTATTAATGCAAGTTACGCATTTAGATAACTATATTATTTATAATGCCGCAGAGCTTTTACGTAATGTTCCAGCTTTCGTATTTACACCATTAAATTATATATTACATGTAGTTTTATCTATCTTAGTTCCATCTTCATCTGGACTTGTTACTTTATCTGCTCCAATTATTGGACCATTAGCTACTCAATTAAATTACAGTGTTGAGACAACTGTTATGACTATGGTTGCTGCAAATGGACTTGTTAATTTAATTACTCCAACTTGTGGGGCTATAATGGGTGGCCTTGCACTTGCTAAAGTAGAATATTCTACTTGGTTTAAATGGGCTTTTAAAGTCGTTTTAACTATTGCAATTGTAAATATTATTATCTTGACATTATTCTCAGTTATTTTAGTTTAAAAAAATGTTTCCTTAGGGAAACGTTTTTTTTACTTTATTTCTTTTTGGATCCAAGTCATGATGACTTTTACAATATAAGTTTGTTCTTCTTTTGTTAATTGTTTGTTTTTAGGAATATGATGCCATTTGTAAAGGCAACTTCGGCAACAGGTTGCAGTTGCGTGTTCGGCAATAAAAACTGGATGTCCTTTCATTGGAGTTTGTTTACCATCATTACTAGGATTTGCTGGGGCAATTCTTTTGGTAATAAAATCTCTTGCATGTTTTTCTATTGTATCTAGTCCTTTTTCTTTAATATAGTTTTTTTCTTTTTCTTTTAAATGAAAACGATTTCTAAAGTTTGAATGGCTTAATTTTTCTAAAATTGTATTTATTTCTGGCATAGTTTCATCCTTTCTATTGATTTGTGTTTTGAGGTTTGTTTATGTTATATTTTATTTAAGGGAATATTTAACTATTGAGTACTTACTTCTTTTTAAAATGAAAGGAGTGGATGGTTATGAAGAAAAAGGACTTACTAATCACCTTTTTACTCTTTATAATTCTGTTATTAATTTTATCTTTATTGATAATTTTAGTAAAAAAATAGTACTCAATTCGTGATGAATTAAGTAC
>CALVPL010000030.1 GCA_944351315.1 uncultured Bacilli bacterium
TAATTGAACAAGACTTTACTTATTTTTTATATTTAACTAAAAGAATTGCATTTTTTCTATAAAACTAAAACTTATAAAATTCTGCATTTCACCTATTTTATATTGCTACTTAGAAAGAAAATCGATACAACTATCGGTTTATAATTGACTTATTACGGATATTTTGCTAAAATTTTTAGAGAAAAGAAACGCGGAGGTGAGTATTAATGGCAAAAAAAGTAACAGCGAAAAAACCTTTAACAGTAAATTCAAGAAGTAAAGCTTTAAATGCTACAAAAAGACGTCAAAAACCAAATTTACAAAAGAAAACAATTGATGGAAAAAAAGTAATTATCAGTGCTCGTGAAGCAAAAAAAATCGCATAAGACATCTCAAAAAGATGTTCTTTTTTTATTCTAAAAAAACTAAATGCTTTATCTACATTTAGTTTTAAACTGGAGTTAGAATGATTCGAAAACAAAAAAATCTGTTATAAAAACAGATTATTTTAAAAGATTTATTTGAGCATTATATTCATCATGCATACATACGAAAGATCCACTGACCACCATATCGACATAATCTTTTACTAACGAAATTGTTTCTTTATTTATTCCACCATCTACTGAGATAAGAAAAGAAAGATTTTTTTCTTTTTTTAAAGTAGACAAACTTTTTAATTTTTCTACTGTATCTGAAATAAAAGTTTGGCCACCTTTGCCTGGATGAACACTCATGACTAAAATTTGATCGATAAATTCTAAATAAGGATATATCGTTTCAATTTTCGTTTCTGGATTTATAGCTAACCCACAACGAACTTGATGTTTTTTTATCGCGGACAAGCATTCTTCAACATTAGAAGTTTCAACATGAATCGTAATGTAAGCCGGTTTTAAAAAAGATAATTGAGATACAATTTTTATGGGTTCTTTTACCATTAAATGAATATCTAAAGGTTTTTGACGATCTTTTAATAAAGAAATTGTTTCTTCTAAATTCAGATTATTTTCCGAAACAAAAACTCCATCCATTAGATCTACATGAATAAAATCTGCTAGAGATTTATCTAGTAAAGATAAAGTTTCTTCTTTACTTTTTTGACTTTTTAAATAAGATACTGCTACTTTCATTTTGATACCTCACTTATCATTTTTTTATAATTTTCATATCTTGAATGAGCAATTTGGTTTTCTAAAAGAGCTTTTTTAACACCACAATCTATTTCTTTCAAATGCATACAGTCGTTAAAGCGACATGAATATTTACTAAATTCTGGAAAGCTTTTTCTTATTTCTTCTTTAGAGTATTCTTTTAAATCTAAACTAGAGAATCCTGGAGTATCACAGAGCCATATCCCTTCTAAATCATAAATCTCCGTATGTCTTGTCGTGTGTTTTCCACGATTTAAAGCTAAAGATATTTCACCGGTTTTCAACTTTAAATGAGGAGCAAGTTTATTAATCAATGTACTTTTTCCAGCTCCTGTTTGACCAGTTAATACTACAATTTTATTTTTTAAAAATTCTTTTAATTCAGTGGTTTCTATATTTGTAAAAATTTTAAAGCCAATTTGTTCATATATTTCTTTTATTTGTTCGTATTCTTTTTTTTCGCTTTCATTTAATAAATCCAGTTTTGTAAAGCACAGTACAGGTGTTACATTGGAAAGAATTGCTAAGGAAATTTCTTTATCTAATAATAAACTATTAAAAAGAGGACTTTTTAGAGCCGTTACAATTAAGCAAATATCGATATTGGCTACATTTGGACGTTTTAATTCATTTTTTCTTTCTAGTAATTCTAAAATATACCCGTTTTTTTCATCAATTATGCATTTATCTCCAACTAAAGGCGTTTTCTTTTCTTTTCGAAAACGCCCTCTTGGAATACAATTATATAATTTATTTTCACTTAATACTGTATAAGAATTACTTATATTTTTAACAATGATTCCTTTTAACATAAGCCACTTTCTTCACAAGTTTCTTCATCAGCTACGTCGCCCTCACCTTCGCCTGAAGAACTTTCTGGTTTTTTAGCAACCGTAACAGTGATAGATGTTCCACTTACAATTCGACTACCTTTTTCACGACTTTGATTAATTACAATTCCTGGTGTATGAGTACTATCTTCTTGTTCGACTTTATTTACGGTAACATTGTATTTTTTCAAATATTCTACGACATCTTCATATGTATATGTACCATTTGTGAAATCTGGATATTTATCGACATCTGGAATATATAAAGTAACATAGTCTCCTTTGGCAACTTTTTCGCCTTCTTTTGGCGATTGATCAATGACAATGTTTTCGCCAGCATTTTCATCTTCGACGGTTCTCTTTTCAACAATTACCTGAACATCTAATGCTTCTAATTTACCTTTTACTTCTAAGTAGTTGCTACCAATGTAATTTTCTAAAGTAATTTTGGTATCTCCTTCACTGACCCATAAAGTTACTTCTGTACCTTTTGTTCGTTTGGTATTTGCTAGAGGAGAAGTTTTCACTACTTTACCAAGTTCAATTTCTTCTGAAGCAATTTTTTGCTGTTCACTAGCTACGGTGAATCCAGCATCTTGTAAAGTTTTAATGGCATCATCGACTGTATACCCTGAAACATCTGGAACTAAAATTTCTTTATTGACGGTTAAAGCAGGTATTAGTACGACAAAAGTCGTGATGGCCACTACTAATAAAGTAAAGATAGAAGCTAGAATAATTAATAACTTATTTTGCTTTTTTAAATCATTTTTGGTTATTTGTTTAGCCAATACTTCATCACTACTTTCTACAGGCTTTTCTTTCTTTTTCTTTTCTTTTGAATTTTCTTTTTTCTCTTCAGTATTTTCTTTTTTGACTGTTTTTTTCGTTTCTTCAGAAAATTCTTTATAAGGTAACTTTATTTTTTCTTCATTTGCTCTTGACTCATCTAAGCAAGTAAGTAAGTCGTTGTGCATTTCTCTAGCATCGGCATATCGATTTTTAGGATTTTTTGCTGTAGCTTTTATGATAATATTTTCTACACTTTGAGGGATATTTGGAAGTTCATCCCGAATACTTGGTAATGGTTCTTTTAAGTGTTTTAAGGCAATTTCAACTGCATTATCTCCTTTATATGGAAGTTTACCTGTCAGAAGTTCATACATTACAATACCCATGGAATATATATCACTTTGCAATGTTGAGCCTTTACCATTTGCTTGTTCTGGTGGCAAGTAATGAACACTACCCATAACAGAATTGGTCTGGGTTAGTTGAGTAGAATTCATAGCCATAGCAATTCCAAAATCCATGATTTTTACAAGGCCATTTTCTAAAATCATAATATTTTGAGGTTTGATATCACGATGAATAATATAAGAATCATGAGCAACACTCATTCCGTCCGTGATTTGTAACATGATATCAATAACTTCACTTAAGGTGAGTTTTCCGCGTTTTTTAATTAAATCTTTTAAATGTCTTCCTTCAACATACTCCATGACAATGTAATATTGACCGTGATCTTCGCCTACATCATACACTTCAACTATATTTGGATGTGTTAAGCTACTTGCTGATAAAGCTTCTCGTTGAAATCTTCTTACAAATTTTTCATCATTAGCTAAATCGCCTCGTAAAACTTTAACCGCGACATCACGATCTAAAATCGTATCATATGCTAAATAAACATTTGCCATACCACCTTCGCCGATAGCTTTAATAATCTGATAACGATCGCTAATCTTTTGCCCCTTCATGATCATTGCTCACACCCACTTTTCATATCTAAAAAAGCTACAGAGATATTGTCTTGTCCTCCTCTAGCATTACACTTACGAACAATTTTTTTCACTTTTTCTTCAATCGTTAGTTCTTCTTCTAATACTTTTTCGATTTGTTCTACCGTTAGCATATTAGTAACTCCATCACTACATAATAAAATTCCGTCAACATTTCTTTCTACCTCAAAAATATCCATATCTACTTTATCGGCAGCTCCTAAAGCTTTCATTAAAACATTTTTCTTTGGATGATTTTTGGCTTCTTCTTCTGTAAGATCTCCTGCTTCTACTAACAAACTTACTAATGTATGATCTTTAGTAACTTTATGTAAGCGATTGTTTTTTAACACAAATCCTGAAGAATCTCCGATATTTCCAAAAATCAAAAAGTCTTTCGTTAATAAAGATAGTACTAACGTTGTTCCAAGACCTGTGGAATCATAATGATTTTTCGCATAATCTAGAATAGCTTCATTGATCTCACTTACATTATCATTAATCCAATTTACTGCATCTTTTAAATTGCCAATACTGCTTAAAGAAGAAAAACGTTTTCCAAAATGTGTAACAGCTAAACTTGAAGCAACTTCACCAGCTCGATGTCCTCCCATTCCATCTGCTACCATTAGTAAATATTCATCATTGGTATTTTTTACAATTGTAACAGAATCCTCATTATGACTACGTACTTTTCCTGCGTCTGTTAAATAATATGATTTCATTATGCACACCTACCCATAATTGTTTTATACTACTATAAGCATATCAAAAAAACTGACTCTCGTCTATCTTAAACCGTTTTAACAAGAAAGACTTTGACAATTTCTTTCTATAACTATACGTTTAATTGACAAAAAAAGAAAAAGTTTTTTTCAACTTTTT
>CALVPL010000031.1 GCA_944351315.1 uncultured Bacilli bacterium
GCTGGAAAAACGACAACATTTCGCATGATTATTGGCCTTTTAGAACCTACTGAAGGGAAAATTACTTTAGATGGTAAACCTATAGATTATAGTGTTACTGATACGATTGGTTTTTTAACAGAAGAAAGAAGTTTGCTTACTAAATTGACTGTTAAAGAGCAAATTATTTATTATGGCACTTTAAAAGGAATGAATGAAAAAGAAATTTTGAAACGTTTAGATGAATGGTTGGAAAGATTTCATATAAAAGAATATAAAGATCGGAAGATCAAGGAGTTATCTAAAGGAAATCAACAAAAAGTTCAGTTTATCTCAGCCGTTATTAATAATCCTAAATTACTTATTTTGGATGAACCTTTTTCAGGTCTCGATCCGATTAATGTCGAGATGTTTATGGAAGCGATTCGCGACTTTAAAAAACGCGGTAGTAGCATTATTTTTTCTTCGCATCGGATGGAACATGTTGAAATGTTTTGTGAGAATTTAGTGATTCTTGTTAAAGGAAAAAGTGTGTTAGAAGGCGAGTTAAAACAAATTAAAAAAGATTATCGGAAGAAAAATATTCACATTAAAGGAAATGTAGAAAAAGAAGCTTTAAAGAAAACAAAGGGTGTTTTAGATGTTCTTGAAAATGCGGATGAACTCATTGTTAAAATTGAAGACGATTCTTACATTGATAAAGTATTTGATGTCGTGAAAAAAGGAAGCGAGATTACAGAATTTTCTGTTGAAGATCCTACCTTAAATGAAATATTCTTAAGTAAAGTAGGTGAAACATATGAAAAATAAGTTGAAATTTTTAACCAAACAAAGTTTAGATAAAAAAATTAAAACCAAATGGTTTAAAGGAGTCAATATTTTACTTTTGGTTTTATTTGTTTTAATTATGAATATTGATCGAGTGATTGCTGTTTTTGGTGGAGATTTTGAAAATCAAATCACGGTATATGTTAAAGATGAGGTAAATATTTATGAGAGTTTTGCTCCGGTTTTTGAAGAGGTAGCAAGTTCGCTTGGAGAAGCTAAAAATTTTAAATTAGAAGAAACGGAAGAGGATATTGAGTCTTTAAAAAATAGTTTAGAAGAGGATCAAGAAAAAATTGTTGTTTATATTTTACCGGATGAACAAAACTATATGAAAGCTCAGATTCTTTCTTATGATGAAGTAGGAACGATTACTACTCAGTTGATTTCAGCATCAATTAATAGTGTCAAATCTACTGTTGCTGCAAGTGCTAGTGGACTTACTAATGAACAAATTCTTGCTTTAACTTCACCGGTTGAAATTGAAACGGTTTTAACTAATCCAGATGTTGAAAATAAAGAAGGTCAAGATATTGTAGCCGCGGGAGTTATGCTTGTCTTTATTCTTCCATGCTTTTTCTTAATTATTATGCTCGTTCAAATGATTGGAGCAGAAGTAAATGATGAAAAATCAACGAGAAGTATGGAAATCATTATTTCGAATGTGCCTCCTAAAATCCATTTCTTATCTAAAATATTTGCTTCTACAGCTTTTGTTGTTTTACAAGGATTGTTATTGATTTTATATGGCGGGATTGCTTTAATTGTGCGAAATATTTTAGGTGGAGCTGGTTTAGCTGCGATGAGTGGAGAAGTAACCGGACAATTAAGTGAGATTTTGAGTTTGGTACAAGATACAGGTGTCTTTAGTTTGTTGTTACAAGGTTTACCAATTATTCTTGTTTTGTTTATTTTATCTTTTATTGCTTATGCGATTGTTGCTGGAGTTCTTGCTTCTATGACCACAAGTATTGAAGATTTTCAACAACTTCAAACTCCTATTATGCTCATTATTTTAGTGGGATATTATTTAGCGATTATGGCGGTTCAATTTGACGGATCTTTATTCATTGAAATTGCTTCTTATATTCCAATGTTATCTTTCTTAGTTTCGCCAGTTTTATTTATGCTCGGTCAAATCTCTATTTGGCAAATGCTTATTTCTACAGGAATTATGGCCGTGTTTACTTGGTTTATATTCCGTTACGGATTGCGAATCTATAAAATAGGAATTTTAAATTATTCTTCTTCTAAATTATGGAAAAAGATGTTTAAATCTTTAAAACAAAAATAGAAAGTCTTAAAAAAAGATTTTCTTTTTTTTATGAAAAAAGCTACCAATTTTAAGGAATTTTTAGTATACTTTTAAGGTAGGAGTAGAGTAGTATGAAAAGAAAAATCATAATTGTTTGTGTTCTATTATTGATTTTTTTAAATTTATCTTTTTTTGTAATTGGGTATTTAAGTTATTTAGATCCTCAACTTGGTAGTTTTCAAATTGAAAGTGTCGTGGAAATGGATAAATTTTTGGCTTTAAATGTAACTCCATCGATCAATGCTACTAAATATGAAGTGAAGATTAAAAAAGATGATCAAGTCATCTATGAAAAAGAGGAAAGTTCTAATGCGATTTTGTTAGAAAATTTGGAAGCTGATCATAATGATGAATTAGAAATTCAAGTTCTTGCTTTTAATAAAAATAATGAAATGAAAGAAAGTGAAAATACTTATAATTATGTTTATAAGGATGCTAGTTTTGTGAAAAATCAAGATCATTTGGTTTCTAAAGATCGCGATTTATCTTTAACAATTGATGGTTTTGATCCAAATGAACAATATGTTTTGCGACTTTTTTATGGAAAAAAGGTTCTTTATCAAAGTGATGTTTTAGAAGAACAAGCCATTGTACCTTATGATGTTATAAAAGATTATTCAGGAAGATTGAATGCGGAGTTATATAATAAAGCAGGAAGAAAAATTAGCACTTTTACTTTTTATTTAAATACACCTATTGTTGGAAAAATGAGTCTTTTAGAACCTGGTTCTTCTTTGTCTACCAGATGGGATGATGTCGAGGTTTCTTTTACTGGAGGAACTAATGCCAATCATTTTTATTTGGAAATCTGGACGAATAATCAAATGGTTCAGGAACTTGAAGTTTTTCCAGAAGAGAATCACTTCGTTATTCCAGCCGAACTTTTAAGTGAGAATACTTTATATCAAGTTGTTTTAAAAGCTGTTTATGAAGATTATTTTGAAATTGCTGAACAAATAAGTTTTGAATTAGATGTTAAGGAAAAAGAAACTACTAATCCTGTCTATGTTTCTCATAATCCTAATTTTATTCAAAAAGGTACGGAGGTTAGTTTGCAAACGCAAACAAAAGATGCGACCATTTATTATACACTTGATGGAAGTGATCCGACCTTATCTAGTTTGGTCTATACAAATCCTTTCGTTATAAATCATGATGTTGTTTTAAAAACGTATGCTGTCAGTTCGAATCGGTATGATTCCGCGATGAATACTTATTCTTTTCAAATCCAAAATAAGACGCCAGTAATTTATTTAAGTCCAAGTAATCAATATAATAACTATGGGGTGAATGGATCGGGATATACTACAGAAAAAGCGATGATGAATAAACTTACTGATGTGATTGAAACTCATTTAAAAAATGCAGGATTCATTGTGTACCGCAATAACCCAAATGGAGATATCAATGCTTGGAATGGAGTTAGTAATGCTGTTGGAGCTGATTTTCATCTAGCGATTCATTCTAATGGATCTACGAATCACACCGCTCGTGGAATTGAAATTCATATTGATGATGCGACGGCTGCTTCTTTATCTATCGCGACAAATATCTATGAAAATTTGTGGCAAATTTATCCTGGAAATACTAATCCTTTATATGATCGGGGAGTAAAATATGCTTATGGAAGTTTAGGAGAAGTGAATGAAGAGTATGTTCGTAATGGAGCTTTAATTGAAGTGGCTTTTCACGATAATATGGAAGATGCTTTATGGATGGTTCAAAATCTTGAACAAATTGGTCAAAATATTGCAAATTCGATTATTTCCTATTATAATTAAAATATAGAAAGTGAGACTTGTATGAAATATATTACATTTGCGGTTCCTTGTTACAATTCAGAAAGTTACATGGAACATTGTATTGAAACTCTTTTAAAAGGAAAAGAGGATGTGGAGATCATTTTAGTAGATGATGGCTCAAAAGATAAGACAGGGGAGATTGCTGATCGTTATCAAGAAAAATATCCTGATATTATTAAAGTGGTTCATAAAGAAAATGGCGGCCATGGTTCTGGAGTAAACAAGGGGTTAGAGTTAGCAACGGGTCTTTATTATAAAGTTGTTGATTCAGATGACTGGGTAGATGAAGAAGCTTTAAAGAGTGTTTTAAAAACAATTAAAAAGTTTCATAAAGAGAAAAGTTTAGTAGATATGTTGGTCGTAAATTATGTCTATGAAAAAGAAGGGGAACAAAAAGTTATTCGTTATACAAAAACTTTGCCGGAAAATAAAATTTTTACTTGGGATGAAGTGGGCAAATTTAAAAAAGATGCATATCTATTGATGCATTCAGTGATTTATCGGACAGAATTTTTAAAAAGTATTGGTTTAAAACTTCCTGAAAAGACATTTTATGTCGACAACATTTTTGTGTATTATCCATTACCTTATATTAAAACGATGTACTATTTAAATGTCGATTTTTATCGTTACTTTATTGGGCGAAGTGATCAATCTGTCAATGAACAAGTTATGATTAAACGAATTGATCAACAAATTTTTATTACTAAAACGATGATTGATTTCTTTAATCCATATGATTATTGGGAAACGAATAGAAATTGTGCTAAATATTTAATTCATTATATTGATATTATGATGAGTGTATCTTCCATTTTACTGCAAGTATCTAATACAGATGAGAATCAACATAAGAGAAAAGAGTTATGGAAGTATTTAAAAGAAAAAAATCGAAAATTGTATAAGACGTGTCGGTTGTCTTTATCCGGTGCTACTTGTCTACCTAGAGATATCGCGGTAGTAGGATATCGCATTGCTCGTAAAATATATAAGTTTAATTAGGTGAAGTTATGAATAATGTAGAACGTGATTATGAGAATATTTTTTTAGTTCTTCTTGCTGTATTAAAAGCTAAGGGATGTGATTATGTTCATATTCCTCAGTTAAAAAAGGTTGTTTTGGAAAATGTTTATGCTCCAGTTTTGAAAAATCATTTGGTAGGATTTCCAGAAGATCTTACGCTATTTATTTCAGATTTAGAAAAGTGTAAATATTTGACTAAAAAAGAAAATATGGTAAATGCTTATTTTATTTCTATTCCTTCAGAAGTTGTTCAAAAAATTTTAGACAAATATCAAAAAAATCCTTATTTATATAAAGCTATAGATTCTTTAGCTTCTTTGTATAGCAATCAAGATCCTGTCGCGGCTAAAGATGAAAATTTTCATAAAATGTTTGAAATTGAAAAGAATCGTACTATTCAAACTGGAGAAGATTTTTTCATAGCTTTA
>CALVPL010000032.1 GCA_944351315.1 uncultured Bacilli bacterium
TCTTTTTTGATAATTCTAAAAACATCATCGCTTACAGCTAATCTGGATTGATAATCTAGAGCACTAAAGGGTTCGTCTAGTAAAAGAATATCCGGTTTAATCGCTAAAGTTCTTATTAATGCTACTCGTTGTTTCATTCCTCCAGAAAGTTCTTTTGGATATTTGTTCATGAATTCTTCTAAATTGTAAGTTTTAAATAATTTTTTGACATATTCTTGATTTTCTTTCGTGTTTTTCTTTTGAATTTTTAATCCAAGTAAGGCATTTTGATAAATGGTTAACCATGGAAATAAAGCATCATTTTGGAGCATATAACCAATAATAGGATTTTCTTTATGAAATAGAAAAAAGCCATTTGTTGCATGATCTATCCCGGCAATTATGCTTAAAAGGGAAGATTTTCCACAGCCGCTTGATCCGACTAATGTAATAATTTCTCCTTTTTTCACAGAAAAGGAAATGTCTTTAATGGCTTCAATTTCTTCTTTATCGGTAATGTAATTTTTTTTGATTTTTTGAATATCTAATAAATTATTCATTGCTTAGATTTTGGATTAATTCTTCATATGGCACATAATCATTTAATAAATCATTTTCAATCATTAATTTTTCTAAGTTTTCAAAATATTCTTTTGGAATATAAGTTGTTTCTAGCCAAGAATCGCTTTCTTTATAACGATTTACTATTTTTTCCAAATCTTCTAAGCTTGTATCTGGGAATTGTGGTAATATTTTTTCCGCAATTGTTTTGGCATCGTTTTCTTTTACAAATGTAAGTCCTTTATTTAAAGCATTATTAAATTTTTCCAATAAGTCTTTATTTTCATTTATATAACTTTTACGAGCATAGAAAGCGGTATAAGGCATTTCACCTGATAACTCTCCAATGGATGCGACTACATTTCCATACCCTTCTTTTTCTAGTAGAGTAGCATTTGGTTCAAATAAATTTACATAGTCTCCAGTTCCTCCAATATAGGCTCCAGATAAAGATGCAAAATCAATAGAATAGTTTAGATTTACTTTATTTGGATCTATCCCAGCATTTTTTAAAGCATTTAAGAAATTTAAAGCTGGCATCCCACCTTTTCTACCTACTAATATTTCTTTTCCTTCTAAATCTTTCCAATCAAAATTTTCATTTTTTCCAATAATAAATTGACCATCTCTTTTCGTTAGGCCGGCAAAGGTTACAAGATAATCTTCTTCTTTTCCTTCGTAAACGTAAATTGCACTTTCTGTACCAGCAAATCCTATTTGAACATCGTTTGATAATACAGCGGCGGCAACTTTATCGGCACCTGGGGTTAAGATAAGATCAATTTCTATTCCTTCCTCTTTAAAATATCCGTCTTCTATTGCAACATAAAGTGGGGCATAAAATGCACTATGTGTTACTTCGGCTACAGATATTTTGGTTGTGGTAGTATTGGTATTTTCTGGTTTTAAAAATATGTAAGTTACTACCATGGCTACAATTAAAATAACTCCAATAATTGTAGCAATTATTATCTTTTTCAAACAAATTCCTCCTTTTTTGTTCCATGGTAGTCTATGTAAACCAGATAATTTTGGTGTGTATACTTGTCTATATGTATATTGTAAATATTTACATTTTGTGTACATTTTATAACATTTATGAATTTTCATTTTTTTCATTTTTTGCCTAAATATCGAGCTTTATGATGTCAAGTGCTTTTTTACAAAAAAATGTTTACAAAGAAAGTTTCTTTTGCTATAATTATTTCAGAATAAAGGGAGTGTGACTCAGTCATGACAGTAAATACAGAAGTTTTATTAGACAAGCTATATAATTTGCGTGGCTCAGATAGCGATATTTTGAAAGAGATGGATCGTCAAAAAAATAAAGCTGAGCAAACAAGAGATAGAACAACTGAAGAAAAAGCTAAATTACAAAAGGATATCGAATCTTTAAAAACACAACGCGAAGAGTTAGAAGAACAAGGAGAAAAATTTAAAGAAGTTTTACAAGGGATTCGTCGTGAAGATTACGCAACGGTTTTAGATCGCTTACGTATTGATTTTGATCCAAAAAATCTTTTAGAAAAGCTAGAGAAAAATCTTCCTCGTACTATTGAAAATGTAGAAAGAGATACTAAAAAGGCTGAAGATGAACTTGTAAAAGTTGAAGATGAAATGAATACAGCTATTACAACTATTGAAGAGCTTGGTATTCGAAAAGATACAGCTTTAGCAAATCAAGCTAAATTAAATGAATATTTTGAATTAGCTTTAGATGGACATATTAATATCACAAGAGATTCCATTACAGATTTATTAGAAGAATTTGGATTTAATGAAGCTGAACAACGTGAAACGGCTAAAATTTTAATGTTCCCAGAAGATGCCTTATTTGCTTATGATGCTAAAGTAAAAGCTAAAGAAAAAGCTGGTAAATCTATTTCCGAAGTTATCCAAGAAGCAAAAACTATGGGTCCAACTTCTTTAGAAGAAGGATATTCTGAAGAAAATTCAGAAAATATAGATCATAATGAAACCGCTTCTTTAGAAGAGGATGAACAAAAAAATTTAACTATTGAAACATTGAGAGATTGTGGTATTGATTATTTAGATTTTACAAGTGATGAGATTGAAGATTTAATTAAAAATTTTGATGAACAAGTTGTTCGAAATAATATTGAATTTATAAAATCAAAAAATATTTCAACCGATATTTTTGTTCACCATATTAAAATGATGTATGATCAAGAATTAAGAAGTAAAGTGGAATTTTTAATGAATGTTGGTAAAGAGTCTTTAGATATTTATTTGAATCCAAGTGTATTAGTTAAATATACTTATGATCAATTAGAACGAATTGTTTCAGTAATTCGGGCGAATGGTATGGATCCTAAAGAGATTCCACTCATGGCATATTAAGGAGGAAATGATAATATGTATAACAACGATAACTCTTTTAAAAATCCAGCTGAAAGCTTGACGAATCATGGTTTAGATGTTACTTCTGTTCGTGAAAGCATTGTTTTAATTGATAATAGTCTTATGGAAGATAGTAATGCATTTAATAATACTTTACAAATATTAAATGATCATGGTATTTCCGTAGCTAATTGTTCTTTTAGTTCTTTATCTAAATTAGTATTTTGCTCTGATTTAGCTCGTTTTCTCGACTCGTATTTCAGTCAAGGAAAAAGTTCAGGAGATTTTATTCAACTTTTAAATTCTGGAAATTTTCCTAATACGTATTATAAGGAGTTTTTAAAAACTCAAAGTTATGGAGGTCGTTAAAATGAAATTTTTAGAAAAGTATGGCTTTTCAAAAGATGAAATTTCTAATTTTGTTGATACAACTTCAACTGTAATGGTTGATGCTTTAGAAAATACTCAAAAGTTAGTAAAATCTAATGCAGATTATTTGAAAGATTTAGGGGTTAGAAATTTTAAAGAAATTTTTCAAAATTATTATGAATTATTCTTATTAGATCATAGTAATTTTGTTGAAATTTTTAACAAATACGATCGTGATGATTTAGTAGAGAAGTTAGCTAAAAATGTAGCTATTATTGAATATTTATAAAAAATAAGTGTGAGTTGTTGAATTTTTTATAGAAGTATGTTACGATACTTTCGTAATATAAAAGATAATTGTGTGCACAAGTGAATATTATATTACAAATTTTTTATTTCACTTGG
>CALVPL010000033.1 GCA_944351315.1 uncultured Bacilli bacterium
TATATTTTCAAAAGTTTTACTAGTAGATTTAACAATTTCTTCCATTCTGCCCTCCTTTTTAAAATACTCGTTTTAAATCTTCTATATTATAACATAAAAGAGCAGATTTTGTATCCACTCTTAAATTTACAATATTGTGGAATATATCCTTCTAAAAACAATTTTCAAATTTTGTTAATTTCTATCCATTTTGATTTTTACTACATCCAACTCATCAATAAAATTATTTTGTAATTTGTATGATTATGAGATCTTAATTTTATTCTTATATTCTAATGTTTTCTATAATTCACATCATACTAATATTCATTTCCATATTTCTAATTTCATTATTTAATAATTTTCATAATAATTTAATATTTTTTCTAGTGTACCATATCCGTCAAATTAGACAAATACGAATAAAATACAAATATAAGTTTCTATATACTCAAACTAGACTTATCTTTACTAAATTCTGTTCATTTCATTGAAATTTATAAACTATGGCTTTATAATTATACTAAGATACTTTACCAAAATACGTGGAGGTTTTATGAAAAAAGGAAAGAAAAAAATTCTTTTTAAAATTCTTCTAGGGTGTATTCTCAGTTTATGTGTTTTATTACTTCTTTTTTTTATTCTAAATAAAATGGCAATTCGAGAAAACCTAAAAGGAAAAATTAAACAGAATGTTATTATAGAATATGGAAAAATGATTAGCTTAAGTGATATTTTGCAAACCGAAGACATAGAAAATATTGAAGTTTCTCCATCACTTGAAACACTTACAGAAGTTGGTGATTATCCTTTAAAAGTCAAAATAAATAATGAAACATTTGAAATAAACTTATCTATTAAAGATACCACCGCTCCTAATTTAGAAGTTCATGATGTTACAAAATATATGGATGAAGAACTTCCTGTTGTAACCGATTTTGTTGCCTTTTCTTCCGATTTATCGAATTATGAATTTTCACCTATTCATCTAGAAAAGACTTTAGGTGAACATGAAGTTTTAATTGCAGCAGTAGATCAATACGGTAATAAAACAGAAAAAACAGCAAAATTCACTTTATTAGAAGATAAAGATCCTCCTATTTTTGCTGGTTTAACTCCAATTTCAATAATTGCTGGATCAAAACCAGATTTAAAAAGCGGAGTTTCAGCAGTTGATGCCCGATATGGTGATCTGGAATTTACAGTAAACGATAGCAATGTATCTTATTACACTCCTGGAAAATACACCATCACCTATTATGCTAAAGATCCATTAGGAAATGAAACCTATAGCACCAGAGAAATTACAATTAATCCAAAACCAATAACTTATATGATCCAAAATTTTCCAGTATACAATCAATATCCTAATTATCCAAATGGTTGTGAGAGTATAGCTTTATATAACCTTCTTAGATACTACAACATAAGTGTTACTCCTGAAGAAATCGTCGAAAAGCTAAAAAAAGGTGATGGCCCATATTGGTCTGGCAATACTTTATATGGTGGAAATCCAGAAATTGAATTTGTCGGCGATCCTCGTGATATCCACGGATATGGAGTTTTTCAAAAACCGATTTTAGAAGTAGCTAATACTTTTAAACCTGGAATGATCGATTATACTGGACATAGCCTAAATGAAGTATTAGAATTAGTAAAAAACAAGATTCCTGTCCAAGTTTGGGTTTCTATCAATTTAAGAGATACAAGCGTCTGCACTCACTGGATTTACAGTCCAACCGGTCAAACCATCAATTGGATTTGTGATTTGCATAGTGTCGTGATCGTTGGGTATACTAATACTAGTGTTTTTGTTTCCGATTCCTATACCGGAAGAATCGAAGAATACAACCGATCTCAATTTGAAAAGATGTACAATCTATTCGGAAAAAGAGCATTATATTATCCAAATTAAAAAGAAGGTGATATTTTGAAAAAACGTTATATTATTCTCAGTGGAATGATTCTTTTAATTCTTATTTGTATTGGAAGTGTCTTTCTTTTACAAAAAGATTTATTTATCGAAAAAATTCAAATTAAAACTCCGACTAAAGAATTAAATACTGGTTCAACTCTAATTCAAGAGCTATATACGATAGCAAATCCTAGTAATGATGGAGCAATTTTAAAAGAACTATATGATGACGGTCAGGCAGACAACGGCTATATTCTTGCAATGGGAGCTATGAATTATATAAGAAAAAACATTTCAATCAATGATCCAATGGTTCAAAATATGATGTTTACAGCAACCATTTCTAAAGAAGAATTAAAGCAAAGCATCTATGAAATATTAGGAGAAATTCCTTATGAAGATGAAAGCTTTTATGTTTTAAATCCCGATTATGGAGTATGTGGTTTTACCTATCAACCAGAAGTCGAACGGTATGTAAGTTTAAATGGCTGTGGTGGTTCAAACACCGAAACGTTCTTAAGAAAAGTACTATCAGCTAGACAAGAAGAAAATTATATTTATATTCTTGAAAAATCCATATACGTTTATAACGATTGGGATGAATATATCAGCAGAAATTACATTTATAAAGATTGTAGCAAAAACGAAATGATTGACTATCAAGAAACAGAATCGACAGAAAGTAAACCATTATCCATTGAAAATTACTTAGACAAAGCTGCAACCTATGAATATGTTTTCGAAAATAATAATGGCCAATATATCTTTAAAGGATTAAGAAAAATTTAAAAAGTAGGAATTATCCTACCTTTTTTATACTTTCTAAAACATAACGATCTTTTTCTTTTCTAAATGTATATTCATAAATAGAACCTTCATCAATATATTTTGTCCCATCTACATCCGTAACAACTCCATCATATTCTTGAATCGTATCAATAAGTTTTTCTCGATCAGCATCATTATAAATATATACTTCCTTAGTATTCAAATCTTTAAAAATATCTAAAATTTGTTCTTGAATAATTACCTTGTCATCTTTTTTTTGAGCATTCAACAATTTTTGATAAAGATATTCATTTGGTATTCCCCCACATCCATCAAAAGGTATATATTCCTTATTTTCTTCATCATATGTATAGCCACAATGCCCATTTATAAAAAATTGTATCGTTTTATGCTCAACGGTTGCATCATCACCTAGTAGTTCTTTTATACTCTGTTCAACCTCTAAAGCACTTATAGTCCCAGGATCCTCTTCTCCGACCAAACTTAAAATACCTATATAGATTTTATAATCATCAGAAAGTTCATTATCATATAATTGTTTTAAAATAAATGCTTGTTTATTAGGAACTATCTTTTGATATAAATCTTGCACAAAAGAAGAATTTATATCTAAAGACTGGTTCTTATTTTGAAAACCAACAAAAACAAGTCCACCAACAAGCGAAAGACCTAAAAAGCCAATGATAACCCATTTATATTTTTTCAAAATATACCCTATCTCTTTTTATTCTATTTCACTTTTTATGACTCCAAATTTATCAAATGGAAAAATCACAAAATCTGTTCGGCCTTCAATATCTTTTTCTTTAACTGGTCCAATAATTCGACTATCTAAAGAAATACTGCGATTATCTCCTAATAAAAAATACTCATCATCCCCTAAAGTAACAGCCTCAAAATCACTGGTTTCATTCGTTGCATAAGGATCTTCTATTTTATGATCATTGATATAAATCACCCCGTTCTCACATTTAATCGTTTCACCAGGTAATCCATATATTCTTTTTATTAAAGTATCATCTTTTTTGCCATCGACAATCAAATCCGCTACAACCATATCATATCTTTCTATTTCTCCTATTCGATAAAGTAACATAATTTCATTTCCACTTAAAGTATCATACATACTCTGGCCATTTACTTTAATCGGAGTAACTAAAAAGGTCCGAATCAAAAAAACAACAAGCAAAATTATAGCATATGGCAAGATTTCTTTTAGTATTTTCATTTCATCACCATCTTCATTTTATCACGATTTTAAAAGAAATTCTATTTTAACTAAAAAAACATTTTAAGAAAAAGAAAAAACAAAGCAATTTACGCTTTGTTTCAAATTAAGCAGCCTTAACTGAATCGTTTCTTTCTTTAACTTTATATTCTTTACGCATTCCCTTAATAAAGTTAAGTTTCGCACGACGAACTAAACCTTTACGAACAACTGTAATTTTGTCAATAGTTGGAGCATTTACTGGGAAAATACGAGTAACACCAATTCCACCAGATTTTTTACGAACAGAAATGGTTTCAGAAACAGATCCACCTTTTTTAGCAATAACTAAACCTTCAAAAGCTTGGATACGTTCTTTTTTTCCTTCTTTTACCCAAACGTCAACACGAACAGTGTCGCCTACACGAATTTCAGGAATGTCTTTACGAATATGTTTAGCATTAATCTTATCTACTAAATTTGCCATATCGATTTCCTTTCTATTTTTTTTTTACATACTATCATTACCTAAAGTAAGCGGATAATACATCACTTTTTTTCAAAAGCAAATAGATTATACCATAGAAAACCTTATGAAATCAAGTCTTTTTGCATTCCAATTCAAAATATGATAGGATAACCAATAGGTGATTTTATGAAAGACAAAAACATTTTACCTTTAGATATTGCAGGCATTCCTTTCTTTTATCATGCCGAAGATTTAAAAAGAATTTCTGAAGAAATCCATATCTTTTTAGAAAAAGCTTCTTTTTTAAACAATCCGGATTTTGCCAACCGTGTTCTTTTTAGTCAAGAAGTAAAATCAAATAACACGATTGAAGGATATCTAGATGACATCAATTTAATTAAAGACATAATTAAACATCCCTCAAATATATTGGATGCTGAAGAAAAACGCCGAATTTTAAACTTATATCAAGGCTACCGTTACATAAGCACTCATCATGATGTAAATAAAGAAAGTTTAAAAAAGTTATATACCATTTTATCAAATGGATTATTAAGTCCTGAAGATGAACAAAATATGGGAGCATTTTATCGAAAAAATCCTGTCTATATTTTCTATTCAGATCGCTTAGACGTCCTTCCGGAACAAGGGATAGAAGCTTCAAAAATTGAAGAAGCCATGCAAAAATACTTTGCTTTTTTTCATAAATCTATTCCTAAAGATCTTGTCAGTTATTACATTCACTCGCAAATTCTTCATTTTTATTTCTGTGTAATTCATCCTTATTATGACATTAATGGAAGAACAAGTAGAACCATGAGTATGTGGTATTTGCTAAATCATGAAACTTATCCATTTATCATTTTTAATCGAGCTATCCAACTGGACAAAACGTATTATTATAAAGTAATAAGAGAAAGCAAAAAATTTGCCAACATCACATGTTTTTTAAAATACATGTTAGAAAATGGAATCGTAGAATTAGAAAAAGAGGCAGCAATGCAAGAAATAGCAAGCTCTACTTCGACTCACCTATCTGCTGGAGATTATCAAGCCCTATACTATATTTTATCCATGAAAGGAAATTGGACTCTTGCTGACTTTGCTAGTTTCTACAATCGTTTAAATGATAAAAAGAAATTTAAAGAAATCTATACTTCCATGCTAGATCCTTTATTTCAAAAAGGCATTTTAATAAACGGCCCTAAAACAAATAGACACTTTAATGAAATTCAAAATTCCTTTTTTACAATTGCTCCAAATAAATTAGGCCAAGTAGAAGAATATACCCATTTAGAATTAAAAAGAAAACTCTAACTGATATAAACCCCATAAAAAAAGAGAAAAATCTTTTTTTGTATAATTTTTCTCTTTCAATCGACATATTTTTTGATAATTTGATATTCTCTAGTTAAATCTTCCAAACTCTTCCGAGCATTAGCTGGAGAAGTACTAGATAAACAAATATCTTCTATTTTATAAATTGGATATAAATATTTTTGATAAATATCATGAGCTTTTTTACCCGTTGTAAAAATTTGCTGGATCTTAGCTTTTTGAAAAATTACCTCAAGATCATTCGGAACAATATTTTTTATAGAAGCATCACTTGAAGCATGAATTTCACAAGAAGCACAAGTATCCCATAAAGCAATTCCATGTTGCAAGCAAAATTCTTTTTTATCCAAAATTTCTTTTCCAAAAACACTTTCCAACACTTTCCAAAAACGATTTTTTGGATGCATATAATAAAATCCCTCTTCCCTTGATTTAACACTAGGAATAGAACCCAAAACTAAAACCTTTGAATTTTCATCAAATACAGGTGGAAATTCATGATACACTTGCATAAAAACACCTCCCATTAAGGATAGACATAGGTAATATGTAATCTTGCATAATTTTCATATTTTTTAATAATATCAGAAATTCTTTTCATATCTTCAGAAATACTCTCATAAAGAAATGTTAAGTTCGAAATATCTGCGAATAAAAGCTGATAAACTTTTTCGTAAGCATTTTTTATAAAATTCAAATCAATAGAACCTTCATTTTTGTCTTCTAAGGAAAAACGATAAAGCAATTCCTTATGCCAACTAAAAACCTGGTGTTCCCGTAAAATTCCAATATTCCAATTGATCAAATCAAAAAAATATTTAGAATGCGAATCCTTTAGTTGAACCACCATATGATTCCGTGAAAAAGAAGACATCGCTTTTCCTTCTTCTTGTAACTCACACAGAACCTCTTCTACCTCATACCCAAGTTTTTGAAAAAGCAAAAATAAAATTTCATTTGCATGACGACAACACCCCATACCATTAAAAGGATATAAAGAATATGGAATATTCTGAAAAAAGACATATTCAAATTCATTACTTGATGTAAATGAATGACTAGAACTTAAAAAGCCATCATAAAGTAGAAAAACACAGACAAAAAAATCTTCAAAAACGGTTTCATTTTGTAAAGATTTTATATACCAAGCAAGATTTTCTAAAATTCTTTCATAACATTCTAAAAGAATTTGTTTTTCTTCCTGAGATACATCATAGCTATAAATCATAAAAGAAAAAAGAGATTACTCTCTTGGTCCTTTCTTAATAGTTTTAGTTGAATCATTCAAACTTTCTTGCAAGACAGTTCCAAAAGTCGCAACATTTGATAACTCAGCCGGTAAAATAATTTTTGTTGCATTACCATCAGCCATCTTACTTAACGTTTCATAAGATTTAAGTTGTAAAACTGCATGATCCGCTCCAGCTTCTTTTAAAAGACGAATTCCTTCAGCCTCAGCATTTTTAATTTTAAGTAATGCTTCTGCCTCTCCTTCAGCTCGTTTAATTCGAGATTCTTTCTCAGCTTCAGCTCTTAAAATTGCACTTTCTTTTTCACCTTCTGCAATCAATACCGAAGATTTCTTTTCTCCCTCAGCTTGTAAAATCTTTTCTCTTCTTTCTCTTTCAGCTCGCATTTGCTTTTCCATAGCATCTTGAATATCTCTTGGCGGCAAAATATTTTTCACTTCTACACGATTTACTTTAATTCCCCAAGGATCAGTTGCTTCATCCAAAATTGATCGCATTTTAGAATTAATAATATCTCTAGAAGTTAAAGTTTGATCCAATTCTAACTCACCTATAATATTTCGTAAAGTCGTTGCAGTTAACGATTCAATCGCACTAATCGGATACTCTACTCCATAAGTATAAAGTTTTGGATCCGTGATTTGAAAATATACCACCGTATCAATTTGCATCGTAACATTATCTTTTGTAATAACAGGTTGAGGTTCAAAATCTCTAACCATTTCTTTTAATAAAACAACATTAGCTATCCGATCAATAAATGGAATTTTAAAATGTAAGCCATTATGCCAAGTCGTTAAATAAGAACCCAATCTCTCAATAACATAAGCCTTAGATTGAGGAACAATCTTAACATTTGGTAAAACAATAACAACAACGATAACTAATAAAATAATGAAAACTTCCACAATACTAACTTCCTTTCTTAACAGTTTTTGATGTACTTTTTTTCGTACTTGTTTTTTTCTTAGCTGCGGTTGTTTTTTTAGTTGATGTACTTGCTTTCTTTTTTGGCTTTTCTTCTTTTACTTTTTCAACAACCAATTTCACTCCATCAATAGCTTTAGCTTTAATGAGACTATCAACAGGAATTTTTGTTGTTGCAACAGCACTCCAAAGTTTGCCATCTACTTTTACTTCACCAACTTTATTTTTCTCAATTTGCTCAGTAACAACTCCTTCCATTCCAATTATACGCTCTAAATTAAGTTTTGTTTCCTTTTCAGCTAACATTTTATTTAACATTGGTTTTGTTACAAGCATTAAAACGATACCTAATAAAACGAAAACTCCAAATTGAACATAAAAAAGATCCGTAAATAAAGAAACAATCATCGCGACAATCCCACTTAATACAAACCAGATTGAAACTAAATTTACTGTAGCAAATTCAATAATCGCTAATAAGATCACTACAATTAGCCACATTACCCAATAACTCATAAATATTCCTCCTTACTAACTATTATACCTTCTTTTTTTTACGATGCAATTTATTTCTTATAAAAATCAAAAAAAGTAAAAGAATCAAACCAAATATTCCTAAAAATAGCCCTTTAAACTCCTGAAAAAGTTTGGAAACAGAAAAAGTCAAATCTCCTTCATAAAAAACATCAATAGAATCAATAAGCCATTCATTCAAATAAACATTTAAAGTGCCAATCTTTTCATTGGCCATAAAAGGTGTTACTTCTTCTATTCCTGAATATTCAAAATGAATATTTTCTACCCCAATAGTTTTTGGCAAATATTTTGTAAAAGTTTCTTCTGCTAAAATTTCATAAGAATCTTCTTTACTATACTTCGTTTTTAAAGTATATAAAGTATCATTTTGAGTATAGAAAGTCAGATAGCCATAATTTTGAGTGTAGTAATCATAAATAGTAAAAGCATCTTGAAAGTGATATGGATATCTCGTTGCTGTCGGAGCACCCGCGGTAACTAAGAGATAATCCACTCCATCATAATGAGCAAAACTAGCCAAACAATACCCAGCAATCGTGGTAAATCCTGTCTTGCTTCCCAAAATATAGGAATTTTGCAAATGATATCTTGAAGTATAATACTTAAGTGTACTTTCAAGTTTTATTCCGTTACTTGTAACATATTCTTGAGTGGTAAAAATTTGTTTAAAAGTTTCATTTTGAAGAGCATATTTTAATAAAGTAGCAATATCAAAAACTGTCGAATAATTATTATAATCATCTAAACCAGAAGTATCCGAAAAATGAGTATTTACCAAACCTAATTCTTGAGCTTTTTCGTTCATGAGATTTACATATCCCTCTTCACTTCCCATAAGAGAATAAGCGACAATATTGGTTGCATCGGCTCCACTAGGAAGTAACATTCCATATAACAAATCACGATAAGTAACCCGCTGTCCCGGAAGAAATCCAACCACCATCGCATTTTTTTGGGCGAGTCCTTCTAAAGCTTGACTAGGAACCGTTACTACTTCATCCAAATTAGAAATATTTTCTATAGCCACAATCGCGGTCATAATTTTCGTCAAACTAGCAATAGGAATTTTTTCATCAGCTTCTTTAGAAAAAAGAATGGTATTATCATTCAAATTATATAAAATAGCATTCTCTGATTCAATCTCTAAAGCTTGAACAAAAAAAGGAAAACAAAAAAGAATTACGATCAAAAGAAAAAATTTTTTCATAACTTTCACATACCTTATTGTTCTATTTTATAATTTTTTTAAAGGAAATTCAATCAATCTTTTTTTCAAACAAAAAATGCTTAAATTCATATTGAAATTAAGCACTTTTCTTTTACTTTTTTTCTAAATCAATAGCTACTTCTTCTCCATTTATATCAAAAGTTTCTTCTAAATTTTCTTTTTCCAAAATTTCTGTAGCTAAAGTTTCATTTTGAATATATTCTTTAAACATTTCTAAAGCTTTTTCAAATCGTTCAGTACCTTTATAATATAAGATAATTCGATCGGTAATTTCTAGATCTTTTCTTTTACGCATATTTTGAACTTTACTTACAAATTCTCTGGCCATACCTTCAAAAACAAGTTCTTCGGTTCTTTCTGTATTCAAAATCACAAAAAGATTTCCTTCCATTGAAACATTAAATCCTTCTTTAGCTTCAACTCGAATATCAACCATACTAGGTGTAACATTTACTTGTTCCAAATCCATAGTAATTGTAATTTCTTCTCCGTTTTCTAAAGCCACAATCTCAGATTCAGATAGATTTTCTAATGCTTCTTGGAATAATTTAATTTTTGGTCCAAAAATTTTTCCAACTTCTTTAAAATTTGGTTTTACTTGGAAATTCATATATTCGGTTAAATCTGTGATAAATTTTACTTCTTTAACATTTAATTCTTCTAAAATTAAAGGAACTAAATCGCCAATTTTTTCTTCAATCTTACCATCTAAATACACTTCAAGAAGTGGTTCACGGACCTTTATTTTTGCTTCTTCACGGCCATTTCTTCCTAAGCGAATAACTTCTCTTACCAAATCCATTTTTTCTTCTAAAGCTAAATCAATAAGTTCTTCACAAGCTACTGGATAACTAGCTAAATGAACACTTTCCTCCCCGGTTAAATTACGATACATCTCTTCAGAAATAAAAGGAGTAATTGGAGCAATTAATCTACTTAATCCTTCTAAGACTTCATAAGTAGTTATATAAACACTTTGTTTTGAAAGAGTCATTTCGCTATCCCAGAATCTTTTTCGATTTCTTCGAATATACCAATTAGATAAATCCTCTGAAACAAAATTAGCAATATATCTGGTTACTTTATTTAAATCATATTCTAAAAATGCTAAAGTAACATTTTTAACAAGACCGTTATATTTAGATAACAACCAACGATCAATTTCTTCTCTTTTAGAATAAGGAACATTACAATCTAGAGTATCGATATGATCGGCATTGGCATACATTTGAAAGAAACTATAAGCATTTTTTAATGGATTTAAAAATTTTGAATAAACTTCTTTTAAACCATCCTCATTAAATTTTAAAGGTGTCCAAACTGGTGAAACATAAGGAAGATAAAAACGAACTGTATCTGCCCCATACTTTTCAATCGTTTTAAATGGTTCAACAATATTTCCCCGGCTCTTACTCATTTTCTTTCCTTCAGCATCTAATAAAAGATCATTAACTAAAACATTTTTATAAGGAGCACAACTTTTAACGAATGTCGAAATAACAAGTAAGGTATAAAACCATCCTCTTGTTTGATCAATTCCTTCACAAATAAAATCGGCTGGAAATTGAGTTTCAAAAAGTTCTTGATTTTCAAATGGATAATGATATTGAGCAAAAGGCATTGAACCAGAATCAAACCAACAGTCTAATACATCTGGAATTCTAGTCATTTCCTTGCCACATTTAGGACATTTAATATGAATATTATCAATATATGGGCGATGTAAATCTAAAGTTTCCTCATCAATTTTTTGGGTAGCTTTTTCCTTTAATTCAGCAATAGAACCAATCATCTCAGCATGACCACATTCACAAGTATAATAAGGAATAGGACATCCCCAATAACGCGTTCTAGATACAGCCCAATCTTTCAAATTTAAAAGCCAGTTACCAAAACGTTTTTCTCCAACATAAGCTGGATACCAATTGACTTTTTTATTGGCTTCAACAATTTGATCTTTATATTTAGATACAGCAATATAATAACTTGGTAAAGTATAATAAATAAGTGGGCTATGACATCTCCAACAATGTGGATAGCTATGTGTAATTCGTTGTTTTTTAAAGAGTTTGTCATTTTCTTTCAAATATTTAATAACTTCTTGATCGGCATCAAATACAAGCATTCCCTTCCAAGGACCTTCAGTATAACAGCCATCTTTTCCAACTGGATTTACATATGGCAAATTATAATTTTTTCCTACTCGAGCATCATCTTCTCCAAATGCTGGAGCCATATGAACAATACCAGTTCCATTTTCAACCGTTACATACTCATCGCAACAAACAAAAAATCCACCTTGAACATTTAATTCTGGAATCAATTGCTCATATTCTTTATGTTCCAAATCACTTCCTTTATACGTTTCTAAAACAGTATATTCGTCCCCTAAAACCGTATTAGCTAAAGCCTTCGCTAAAATAAACTTTTCACCTTTTGATTCACATAACACATACTCTTCATTCGGATTAACACATAAAGCGACATTGGCAAGCAAAGTCCAAGGAGTTGTAGTCCAAGCAAGAAAATAAGCATCCATATCCTTACATTTCATCGGTACAATAACAGTATCTGTACTCATATCTTCATAGCCTTGAGCTACTTCATGACTCGCAAGTGAAGTTCCACATCTTGGACAATATGGAGTTACTCTATTTCCTTCATAAAATAAACCTTTTTCAAAATATTGTTTTAATATCCACCATTCTGTTTCAATATATTCATTTTTATAAGTTAAATATGGATGCTCAACATCAATAAATTGGCCCATTTTATTCGTTAAATTGGTAAAAGCTGCTTCATTTTCGCCAACACTTTCCCGACAAGCCTTATTAAATTTTTCAATTCCTAAAGCCTCAATATCTTTTTTTGTTTTTAAACCAAGTTTTTTCTCAACATGATTTTCAATAGGCAACCCATGAGTATCCCAACCAACTTTTCTTAAAACTTTACGACCACTCATCACATGATATTTACAAATAATATCTTTTAAATTTTTAGCAATCATATGATGAAGTCCGGGAAATCCATTGGCAAAAGCTGGACCATCATAAAAAACAAAAGTTGGATCTTCTTTATGTACTAGCACAGATTTTTCATAAATTCCTTGAACTCCACCCCAGCTTTTTAAAATATCTTGTTCTACATCATATGGTTTACGTTCATCTAAGCTTTTAAAATCTTTCATTTTCTTCATCCTTTCCAATAAAAAAAGATGATACCAAAGGAGTCTATTTATAGACGGTACCATCCTTACATTTCACTTAGTTCACTAGATATCGTTAGTGGATCCGCAAAAACAATGTTTTAAGTGATATTTTCTATAACTATTTATCTAGTTTCACCAAACCCAGACTCTCTAAAAAACGCATTATAGAAAACGTGTCTTAATGTTTTTGAATTCTTTTTTATTATAAAAAACTTCTTTTCATTTGTCAATTCATTTAGAAAGTTAGCCCACTAAATAAAATACCCAGATATATTTGTTATGAACAAGAGAAAGACCAATTCCTAATTTTGAAAAAGCATTTTGTTCAAAATAACTTTTAAAATTCGCATCATTTAAAAGAGAAGAAACAGCCGTTTGAGCATCCGCTGAACCAGTAACAATAAATTCAATCCCACCATTATAAGCAATATTTAATTCATCTAAAATCGATACATTCGTATTAGGTCTAGTTACAGAATACACATTTGAATATCCAATTTCTAAAGTTCTTAATTGAGCTCCAGTCAAAAGTAACGGATCAAAAGTTAGATTACTAAGCCCCCGAGTTAAACGTTCTTGATATAACAATCCAAATGCATCCGTGATATTATCGGTATATTTCTCCATCTGGACTTCTGCTTCAGCACTTAATTCTTCTAAAGTCGCATGATAATTGGCAAAATCACATCCTGTTTCTCGTTCACTCTTTCCTGTTTCTTTTGAAGAACCATCACTATAAACATCATAATAAGTCGTTATAGTATATTCACATGTTGTTCCATAAATATTTCTAGACTCAATATGATCTTTACTTGTTGTTCCAACTTTTTGCACAACTGTAGATTCTGGATTGATATTCTCTAAAACTGGTTCTTGTTTTTCTTCAGTTTTCGGTTCATTTTCACTAGGTTCTTTAAGAGTTTCTCCACTACCAGTAATAGTCAACGTTGTAACGGCTTGGACTTCATTTTCCTTTTCATCTTTTGCCAAAATGGTAATTTCATAAGTTCCTGGATTTTGATAATTTTGCATTTCTTCATTCAAAAAACTAAGTTGACATTTAGAAGAAACATCATCTTTACACGAATCAAGAAAAGAATAAACACTATAAGACTTCCCTTCTTCTATTGTAACAGGAACCAGTGTTAATGTTGGTGGATTAAGATCTTGTTCCTTTAATTCAATTTCTTGCATATTTTTAATAACAAACCGGTAAGTTGTATAACTAATTCCCCCGACGACAATGAGCACAACCAATAAAATCAACCAAAATTTCAATTTTTTCATACAAAATAACTCCAACCTTCATACTCTTTACCCAAACCATACCACAAAGTTTTAATAAAGTAAAGAGAATACGAATGATAGTATTCTCTTTAAACTTTAAATATCTTTTCATAAATATCTTTATATTCTTTAACAAAAACAATTTCAAGTTGACTTCGTATTTCTTTTGGAACTTTTTTAACATCTAATTCATTAGCCTTAGGTAAAAACAATTTTTTAATTCCTTGATTGTAAGCACTGATAACTTTTTCTTTAATTCCACCAACCGGCATAATTTCCCCGCGAAGTGTCATCTCACCTGTCATCGCAATATCTAAAGAAACTTTTTTATTTGTATAAAGACTAATCAAAGAAGTAGTAATGGCCACACCTGCACTAGGTCCATTTTTTGGAATAGCTCCTTCTAACATATGAATATGAACATCTTTTTTAGAAAAAACATTCTCATTGATCTCAAACTTTTTCGCATTTGTCTTTAAATAACTTAAAACAACACTTAAAGATTCTTTCATAACCTCTCCAAGTAAACCCGTTACAATGACATGACCTTTTCCATCATATAAAATAGATTCAATCGGCATAATTACTCCACCAGTATTTGTTACAGCAAGCCCATTTACCAACCCACTGGCCAAGAGTTTAGGTTGCAAATCCGCCACCGTAAGTTGTTCGTCTAAATATTTTTTAACATCCTTAGCTTCTACAACGATATTCAAATTTTGTTTTCTTTTCACACTATTCATTAAAATTTTCCGTAAAATCGTTTCCAATTTTCTTCTTAAATCCCGAACACCAGCTTCATTCGTATAATTTAAAATAATATGATTCAATGCTTCATCACTAAAAGAAACTTCTTCTTTTTGAATATGATATTCCAAATAAATCGCTGGCAATAAATATTCTTTTGCCAATTTAATTTTTTCTAAAGTCGAATAACTAGATAATTCAATCATTTCTAAACGATCTCTTAATTCTAAAGGAATATCTTCTTTATAATTGGCTGTCAAAATAAACAATACATGACTTAAATCAAACGGTTCTTCTAAATAAGAATCGACAAAATTTTGATTTAAATTTGGATCTAAAACATCAAGTAAAACACTAGATGGATCTCCTCGATAATCTTTAAGCATTTTATCTACTTCATCAATTAATAAAACCGGATTTTTACTACCACATTTTTGTAATGCTGTAATAATCTTTCCAGGTGAAGAGCCAATATAAGTTCGCCTGTGTCCCACTAATTCAGCGGCATCACTTAAGCCTCCCACACTAATTTTATAAAAAGAACGATGTAAAGAAGCCGCAATAGAAGAAGCAATCGTACTTTTTCCAACTCCTGGAGGACCTACCAAACAAAGAATTGGACTTGTAAGCATAGGATTTCGACTTTTCATTGCCGCATATTCTAATATTCTTTCTTTCACTTCTTTTAATCCATAATGCGATTTATTTAAAGTATTTGTAATATATTTTAAATCTAAAGCTTCAATCGTTTCTTCATTCCAAGGAAGAGAAAAGAAGGTTTCCAAATAATTTCTCACAAAAGCCAAATCCGGACTCATATCATTCATAAATTCATATTTTTGAATTTCATAAAGAATTTTTTTCTTCGTTTTTAAAGACAATTCCAAACTATCCAATTTTTCTCGATAAAGATCTGCTTCTCGCGTTCTTTTACTATCTTCTCCCAACTCTTTTTGGATTTCTTTTAAACGTTCTCGCAAAACAAATTCTTTCTGACTTTTATCTAATTCTTGTTGTAAAGATTGATTAATACGTTGATCTAATTTTAAAACTTTCAATTCAATAATTAAATCTTCAATTAAAGTATTTGCTCTCTTTAAAGGATTCATTTCCTCTAAATAAAAAAGCTTTTTTTCTAATGTGGATGGCAAAAAAATAGCAACTCGATCTGTGATATCATTTAAAGAATCTTTTTCTTCAATATTTTGCAAAATAGAATTATCGGCATTTAAAGAAGTTCGAACATATCTTTTAATTAATTTAATCAGTTCTTTTTTTAAAGCCGTCTCTTCTCCCACATCCCCTTTTACAATTTCTGGAACTAAGTAACTACATTGCAATAATTCTTTCGTTTTTTCAGGATTAAAATATCGATGGACTTTAACTCTTTTTACTCCCTTAATCGTTACTCTAGTATGGCCATTCGGCAATAATATTTTCTTAATGATTTTAGCGATAACAGCAATTGTAGGTAAATCTTCAACATCTGGAAGTTCCTCTAAAATATCTTTAGGAGAAATTAAAACAAATTCACTTTGATAATTCTTTTCACTAATTTCTATCGTTTTTAAGGATAGAGAATTATTTAGCTCCAACTTTACCTCTTGATTAGGAAGCAAAATCAAGTTTTTCAAAAGCACGACCGGTAAAGTCTTTGCCATAATACCACTCCTTACACAATAGTTTTTATTATAAGTTGTATTAAAAAAAATGTAAAGATTTTTTCAAAAAAAAGAAATACTTTTTCTCGTATTTCTATTCATTATTTTTCTTTAAGAACTCTAAAGTCTTACGCATTTTAGCATCGTATTTTAAAACTTCCATACTTCCAAAAGCCTTTAAAAGTTCTTCTTTAGAAATTCCATAATTTTGAGCCATTTCTTCAGCATCTTTATCCGCTTCTTCATCGGTAACTTCAATTTTTTCAGCTTCAGCAACAGCTTCTAATAAATAACGGTATTTAATTCTTTTTGTAGCCTCAGGTTCCATATTTTTATGAACATCATCCATAGTCATTTTAGAAAATTCTAAATATTGATCCATTTTTAAACCTTGCATTTTTAATTGATCTTCAAATTGATGAATCATTCTATGAACTTCATCATCAACAATTTCAGGAGTAAGTTCTACTTTCATATTTTCTGAAGCTTTAGATAATACTTCTTCAATAAAGCGATCATCCATTTCATCTTGTTTATGCTTCTTTAAAACTTCTTCGACTTCTTTAGCAAGTTCATCAGCATTTGTTACTTTATCATAACCAAGATCTTTAAAGAAATTTTCATCAATATCTGGTAAAACTCTAGTTTTAATTTCTTTTAATGTAACATGGAAAGTAACTTTCTTACCAGCTAAATCTTTTACATAATCTTTAGGAAATTGTAAATCCAAATCTTTTTCTTCATTAACTTTCATTCCTAAAACTCCTTCTTCAAATCCAGGAATAAAAGTATGAGAACCAATTTCTAATGGGAAGTTTTCGCCACTTCCACCTTCTAATTCTTCGCCATCAACATAGCCTTTAAAATCAATTACAGCTGTGTCGCCATCTTCTACCTTGCCATCTTCTTTTACACGAATTTCAGCGAATTCTTCTCTTAAATGATCAATTTCATGATCAATTTCTTCTTTAGTAACTTTTACTTTATCTTTCTTGATTTTTAATCCTTTATATTCTCCAAGCTTCACTTCTGGTTTACCAGTAATTGTGATTTCAAAAGTAACAGAATCTTTATCGATAGCTGGAATATCTACTTTAGGTTCAATAACTGGTTCTACTTTACTTTCCTTTAAAGCTTTTTGATATGCATCGTTAATACAAGTATCAACAGCATCCACATATAAAGATTCAATCCCAAATTTTTCTAAATAAATATTTTTTGGAACAGCTCCTTTTCTAAAGCCATCCACTTTAACTTCTTTAACATGTTTTTTAAAAGCTTTATCTAAAGCTTTTTGCCATTCTTCACCTTCAATTTTAATTGTAACTTTTTCTATATTTTTTGCCATTTAAAATAGCTCCTTTCATTCAAGGTATATTATAACTTGTTCTATAAAGAAATGCAAACGATTTTTCTTGGAAATTTCTTTTTAATACTTTCATTGTAAAGTAAGTCGACTCTTTTCCAGAATCTAAAAATCTTTTTCCATTTTTAGAATCATTTGATCATAGATCTTATAAAAGTATTGAACATGATATTCCAAAAAGAAATAATGCAAAATATAAAAAATCAAAAAGACAAGTAAGATAAAAAATATCGGTAAAAAGATATAAGAAATCATTCCTAAGGCCAAAAAAGCTAATGCAAACAACGCGAAAAACATTGTTACAATTAAATGAATAAGTCTTTCATGTTGAAAAAATTCAATTTTTACTTTCAACTCTTCGACATCACTCTTCACTATCTTGCTCTTTAATTTCTTCTCCATTTCCTTCACATAATTCTGTAGATATTTTCTCATTTTTTAAACCCTTTCTTTCTATTCTACTTAAAATAAATGAAACAACGATTGCTAAAAGAATAACCATCCAAAGATTTTTACTAACCTCATTAATTATATAATTTATAAAAGTGGCAGCATGAACGACTCGGTTCATCAAAACTTCTTTAACAACGGTTCCCAGTAAAATTTCTACAAATACTAAAATTAAAGCATAAAGGAAAAAATATTTCTTAAAATAAAAACACCGTTTTCCCTTATTAATAAAGAAAAGAATCATTAACAACAAGAAAAGAAGAAGCAGAATCTGTAAAATAATTAAAGGATCAATAATAAATCTCATAAAAGAAACAAAATATTCCAAAGGAATTGTACGAAAAACTAAAATATTTTCATCAATTAACTTCGTCATAA
>CALVPL010000034.1 GCA_944351315.1 uncultured Bacilli bacterium
CGTTATTATGCGATGGATCGTGATAAAAATTTTGATCGTACGAAAAAGTATTATGATTTGCTGGTTAAAGGTGAGGGATTATTTGCTTCTAGTATTCCTTTAATGATTCAAAAGTGCTATGGAAATAATATTACAGATGAATTTTTACCTCCAATTAAAACGAAAGATTTTCAAGCAATTCGTGATGGAGATGCTGTTTTGTGGATGAATTACCGAACCGATCGTGCTAAACAAATTGTTAGTTCTTTTGTTCAAAATTCTTTTGAAGACTTTGCGATAGTTCCTATGCCTAATTTAAGAGTTTATTCTTTTTTGCCAATTGATTCTAAGATTAAAACTCGTAATTTTTTGGAAAGACCTAAAATTACAAATCCATTAGGAGTTTATTTTGCAGATCTAGGATTAACACAAGCTAGAATTGCCGAGACAGAAAAATATGCTCATGTTACTTATTTTTTTGATGCTGAAAGTAATGCTTCTTTAAGTGGGTGTCAGAAATTTTTGATTCCTTCTCCTAAGGTAGCTACTTATGATTTAAAACCGGAGATGAGTGCAATTGAAGTTACCAAGAAATGTGTAGCTTGTCTGGAAAAAGATTATGATTTTATTTTAGTGAATTATGCCAATCCGGATATGGTTGGTCATACAGGAAATTTAGATGCAACGGTTAAAGCCTGTGTAACGGTTGATTTATGTTTGAAGATGCTTTATGAAAAAGCAGAAGAAAATTTTTATACTTTAATTGTTTTAGCAGATCATGGTAATGCCGATCAAATGCTTGATGCTCAAGGTCATCCTGTAACTACTCATACTACTAGCTTAGTTCCTTTTCTTATTACAGATGAAAAAGTTGTTTTAAAAGAAAAAGGTGATTTGACGAATGTTGCTCCAACTATTTTAGAGTATATGGATATTACTGTCCCAAAAGAAATGAGAGAATCTGGAAGTTTATTTGTGCATAAAAATTAGGAAATATTTTTTCCTTTTTTTCTTGTCTATTTTTTGTCATAAATCTTCTTTTTTATTTAGAGCTTTGTTATAATGTTTATGAGGTAATAGACATGATTGATTTAACAAGTTTGAATGATTTACAAAAAGAAGCTGTTTTGCATAAAGATGGTCCTTGTTTAGTTATTGCGGGAGCAGGAAGTGGTAAAACAAAAGTTTTAACGACGCGAATTGCAAAACTAATAGAAAGTGGTATTGATTCTTATCATATTTTAGCGATTACTTTTACGAATAAAGCTGCTAAAGAAATGAAAGAAAGATTGGAAAAAATTGTTTCAGAAAATGATGCATTTGTCGGAACTTTTCACTCTTTTGGAATGCGAATTATTCGTGAGAATGTTTTAAAGCTTGGCATGGAAAGAAATTTTACTATTTTAGATAGTGATGATGTTTTAAGTTTAATAAAAAAGATTTTAAAAGAAAAAGGATATGATACTAAAGAAGTATCTCCTTCTTATATTCGGAATCGAATTAGTTTTATTAAGAATGAAATGTTAACTAATGCTGAAATTGAGAAATTCTTTCAAAGCGATATGGAGAAAATTGCTTATGAGGTATATTTGGAGTACAATTTGAAGTTAAAACAAAATAACTCAGTAGATTTTGATGATTTATTAAGACTTCCTGTATTGCTTTTTCAGGAACATCCTGAGGTACTCGATCATTATCAAGATAAATTTCAATACATTTTAATTGATGAGTATCAAGATACGAATGAAGTGCAATATAAATTGGTGAAATTATTGGCTCGAAAATATCAAAATTTATTTGTTGTAGGCGATCCAGATCAATCTATTTATCAGTTTCGAGGAGCAAATTATAAAAACATTTTGAATTTTGAAAGAGATTATCCAAATGCGAAAGTTGTTTCTTTAGAAGATAATTATCGAAGCACAAAAATGATTTTGGATGCTGCAAATAGTGTTATAAAAAATAATAAAGAACGTAAAGAAAAGAATTTAAGAAGTCATCATGGAGATGGATTAAAAATTAAATATATGCGAGCTTATGATGAAAAAAATGAAATTTCTTTAGTTATTTCTGAAATTAGAAAATTATTTGAATTAGGATATAAAAATAAGGATATTGCAGTTTTTTACAGAACAAATGCACAAGCCAGAGTTGTTGAAGAACAATTTTTAAAAGCTAATATTCCTTATAAAGTTGTCGGAAGTTATTATTTTTATGCTCGTAAGGAAATTAAAGATTTGATTTGTTATTTGCGACTTATTTTAAATGCTCATGATAATGTTTCTTTAGAAAGAGTTATTAATGTTCCTAAAAGAGGAATTGGTAATTCGAGTATTTCTAAGCTTGTAAGTGAAGCTCAAGAAAGAAATGTGAGTATGTTTGAAGTTTTACATACTCCGAAAGAACTTGAATTTAAACAATTGATTTTAGATTTACAAAAATTTAGTGAGTCTTCTTCTTTAACTGAATTAGTAGATGCTGTATTAGAAAAAACAGGAATAAAAGAAGAGCTTTCAAAAGATCCTTCTTTAGAAAGTGAGCTTAGATTAGATAACTTAATGGAGTTTCGGAGTATTACTAAAACTTATGAAGATACGACAGGAAGTGTTGATTTAGGAGATTTTTTAGAAGAGATTAGTTTAGTTGCGGATATTTCTGAACATAAAAATACGGATGATGTAGTTACTTTAATGACGATGCATAGTGCTAAAGGGCTTGAATTTCCAGTTGTTTTTTTAGTCGGAATGGAAGATGGAATTTTTCCTCATCAAAATAGTTTTAATGAGGAAGGTGGAATTGAAGAAGAACGACGTTTATGTTATGTCGCGATTACAAGAGCTAAAGAAAGATTATATTTATCCAATGCGAAATCAAGAATGATGTATGGGCAAATTAATCGAAATATTCCAAGTCGGTTTATTGAAGAGATAGATGGTAATTTAATTGAAAAAGAGTTTTCAGAACCTACAGAAAATATTATTCATAAAGAAGATATGTATACTGAAGAAGATGTTTCTTATCAAATTGGAGATGTGGTTATGCATACGATTTATGGTCGTGGTGTTGTTGTCGGAGTCGATTCTTCGTTAGTTACGATTGCTTTTAGTAAACAGTATGGAATTCGAAAATTGATGAAAAATCATAAAAGTTTAAAGAAAGTGTCGTGAGTTTATGCAAGAAAATTCTTTTTTAGAAAATGTTTTAACACGAATATATCGTCGTGGTTCTTCTTATTTAACAGTGGTTCAAAAAGTTGTTCCTACTGGATATATGACTATTCATACTATTTTTGATAATACTTTTAATTTTACTTTATATCCTGCGATTCATGAAGAGTTATCGGATGTTATTTCTTTTTGTTTACGTTTTCAAAAAAGCAAACAACTTTATTGTTCTTTTATAGAAAAAGAAGAAATGGTTGATGAAAAACTTCATTATAAAAAATTATGGGAAGCTAAGGGCGAAAGTATTGAGGAAGCTTTGGTTTTATTAGAAGAAAAAATTCAAATGGAGAAAGGTTTGGGAAGATAATGCAAGATTTAACACTTGTTGTCATGGCGGCTGGAATGGGCAGTCGTTTTGGTGGATTAAAACAAATTACACCAGTAGATTTAGAAGGAAATTTTTTAATTGATTATTCTATATATGACGCTATAAAAGCTGGATTTTCTAAAGTTGTTTTTATTATTAAAGAAGAGAATTTGGAGGATTTTCGTAATACTATTGGAAAACGTTTGGAAAATAAAATTTCTGTAAGTTATGTTTTTCAACGATTAGAAGATGTTCCTGAATTCGTAAAGATTCCTGAAACTCGAGTAAAACCTTGGGGAACTGTTCAGGCTCTTTTGGCTGCTAAAAACGAAATTCAAGGACCATTCGCGGTTATTAATGCTGATGATTTTTATGGTTTTGATTCTTATAAAATCGTAGCTCAATATTTGAAAAATTCTTTAAATGAAAATGAACATATTGCTATTCCTTATCCGATAAGTCGTGTTTGTAGTGCTCATGGCTCTGTAAAACGAGGAGTACTGTTTTATCATGAAAATCAAGTTCTTAAGATTTTAGAATGTAATGTTGAATATCAAAATGAAAAATATTTAGCTCAACCATTGGATGGAAGTGAATCTTTTCTTATCGAGAGTGATCATCCGGTTTCAATGAATATGTTTGGATTTAAAACTTCTATTTTGGAAAAATTGGAAGAATATTTTGTTCGATTTATGAAAGAAAATGAAAATTCTTTAGAAAATAAAGAAGCTTTGTTACCAATATTTTTAGAAGATGCTTTGTTAAAAAAAGAAATTTCTTTAACTTATCAACTTAGTAAAGGAACTTGGATTGGAATGACTTATAAAGAAGATTTACAAGAAGTCCAAGAAAAAATTGAGGAATTAAAAAGAAATCAAGAATATCCTATTCATTTATGGCAAAAATAAAGAGACGAGGTGAAGAGTATGCTAGAAGAAAAGAAAAAGAGAGTAGAAGAGTTAACTTTACTACTTGAAAAGGCTAATTATGAATATTATGTGTTAGCTAATCCTACTTTAACGGATCAAGAGTTTGATAAATATATGCGAGAACTTGAGGATCTTGAAAGAGAATATCCTGAACTTGCTAGTCCTAATTCTCCGACAAAAAGAGTTGGGGGAGAAGTTATTGATAAATTTCAAAAAATTCGTCATAGTATTCCAATGCTTTCTTTACCTGATGTTTTTAATGAAGATGAAATACGTGAATTTGATGAAAGAATACGGAAATCTGGTTTTGAACCGGAATATGTTTGTGAATTAAAAATTGATGGTTTAAGTGGCTCTTTTCATTATGAAGATGGTGAGCTTGTTACTGGAGCTACTAGAGGAGATGGGGTTGTTGGAGAAGACATTACCCATAATGTAAAAACAATTCGAAGTTTACCGCTTCGTTTAAAAAATAATATTGATATTGAAGTTCGTGGAGAAATTTATATGCCAAGAAAGGTTTTGGCTAAACTTAATCAACAACGATCAGAGCTTGATTTGCCTTTATTTCAGAATTGCCGGAATGCTGCTGCTGGATCTATTCGTCAACTTGATTCTAAAGTCGCGGCAGGAAGGGGATTAGATACGTGGATTTATCATTTGCCTAATCCAGAAGATTATGGAATTAAAACGCACTTTGAAGCTTTAGAATTCATGAAAGATTTAGGTTTTAAAGTAAATCCAGCGAATCGCTTGGTAAAAGATATTGATGGAATTTTAAAGTTTATTGAAGAATATGCGGAGAAAAGATCAAGTCTTTCATATGACATTGATGGTGTAGTTATTAAAGTAAATGATTTGGCGATGCAAGAAGAATTAGGTTTTACTTCTAAACATCCAAAATGGGCAATTGCTTACAAGTTTCCTGCTGAAGAAGCATTAACTAAATTAACAGATATTATTTTTACTGTTGGAAGAACTGGTAGAATTACTCCAAATGCTGTATTAGAGCCTGTTATTGTTATGGGATCTACTGTGAAACGAGCAACTCTTCATAATGAAGATTATGTTTTGGAAAAAGGTTTAAAAATTGGAGATATTGTTTCTATTCGTAAAGCAGGCGATGTTATTCCAGAAGTTGTTGAAGCAAAAGTAGAAAGACGTACTGGTAATGAAAAAGAGTTTGTGATGATTAAAAATTGCCCAATTTGTGGCAGTGAGTTATCTAAAAAGAAAGGTCAAGTTGATTATTTTTGCATGAATCCCCAATGTCCAGCAAGACATATTGAAGGACTTATTCATTTTTGTAGTCGAAAAGCGATGAATATTGATGGATTGGGCGAAAGAATTGTAGAAGACTTTTTTAACTTAGGTTTTATTAAATCGATTCCAGATATTTATCACTTAGAAATTCATAAAAAAGATTTACAAGAATTAGAAGGATATGGAAAGAAAAGTATTGAGAATTTGTTAGAAGCGATAGAAAATAGTAAGAAAAATAGTTTAGAAAGATTATTGTTTGGTCTTGGAATTGAAGGTATAGGAGACAAAACGGCACTTGTTTTAGCTAGACATTTTAAAACGTTAGATGCTTTAATGAATCAGACAGAAGAAGATTTAAAATCTTTAAAAGATATTGGACCAATTCTTGCCCATAATATTGTTTCTTATTTTCAAGATGTGGATAACCAAGTACTTATTAACAAACTAAAAGAACTAGGTTTGAATATGCAGTTTTTAGGTTCAGGTGTTAAGTATCATGAACTGATTACTGACAAACGTTTTGTAGTTACAGGAACAATTTCTTTTATGGGACGAGATGAAATAGAAAATATCCTTGAGAGTTATGGAGGCCATGCGAGTGGTAGTGTTTCTTCTAAAACAAATGTTGTTATTGTTGGTGAAAAACCGGGAAGTAAGGCAGATAAAGCTCGTGAATTAGGTATTGATATTTGGGATGAAGGAAAACTTTATTCTTTATTTGAAGAGTTAGGTGAGGTATAAAATTTTATGAATGGAGAGGCTCAAAAAAATTTACAAATGCTTCAAGATTTTTTTAAACAAGATGAAGAAATTAAAAAAATATTGGTAAACATATTGCAAGCAAGAGATTCATTGGTTGGAACATATCAAATGCAAAGATTTTTGCGGTTGCTTGATCGAGCTAGTGATCAATTTCAAAAAGTTTTTCAGAATTTTCTACCTTTATTAGAACTTTCTTCTGAAGAACATACCAATTTATTTAAAAATTTTGTTTCTTATTTTTTTCAAAAATTGCAAGAAGATTTACAGAAGTGTGATTGTACGGAAATGGGTATTTATACGGTGGTTACAAAACGTTTTTCTTCTTTAAAACCAGAATTTTTAGATATAGTTTATCAAAATTGTGTTGCCAATAAAGTTGCTTTTGATTTTAAAAAAATTGAAGAGACTTGTACTTCAATTAATGAGCTTTTACATTTTTACCATGCTTATATTATTAATAAACTAAATTATTCTAAAGTTTTTCCAATTGTGTTTGAAAAAAATAATATTGTACTTTGTGGAAAAGAAACAACTTTTTCTAAAAATGTTTTTGATAAGTTTCCAGTAGATTTAAAAAGTAGATATGTTCGAATTCTTTCTTATGATGAAAATTTTGTTTATGCTATTGTCCGAGATTATGGGCACGCTACTTCTTTAAAGATTAAAAAAGATCATGAACAAGTATATGTGGAATATTTTATTCCAACCGTTACAAATTTTGAAAAAATTCAAGAGTTACCTGGTCTTAATCGAGTGTCTAAATATGATGATACGGGATGGGCAACGGGATCTTTTAGAGGAAATTTAGAAGATTTAGAAGAGTTTATTCAAAAAATTCCTACAGATTTTGATATAAAAAAAGTTTTTAAATGAAAAATACCAGTTTTAAACCAATGTTATTAACTTAAGAGAAGATAGATTTTAAAAATCTGTCTTTTTTGATTTATGTTGAACTTTTTATAATGGAAGTCTTTATTTAATGGACTTCTTTTTAAAAGTTCAACATAACTAAAAGTTCAACATAAATCAAATTATGTGGAAATCCACATAATTTTGTTAAAAAAAATATCCATTTTCTGGATAAATTAATCTTCGAAACGAGCATCTACATAATAGATAGGTCGTCCTTCTTTAAAATATTGTTTTTCATAGTTTGTCATAATGTTTGGAATAGGATTTTCATCATGATGAAGATCTAAGCTTATTCTTTTAAATGTGTACCAATAATTTGACAAGGATTCAAGAGAATAGGCAAAAAATCCTTTGTTATCAGTTTTTAAAATAATATGTTTTTGTTTTTTAAAGATTTTATCGTATTTTTTTAGAAAGTTTACGTGTGTAAATCTTTTCTTTTCGTCAATTTTTTTAGGCCAAGGATCACAGAAAGTTAGATATATTGTGTCAATTTCTTTTTGAAAAATATTATCCACTTCTTCGGCATTACAATTTATTAGTTTTAAGTTGGAGAGATTTTTATTAGTTAAATTTTCTACTGCTCGAACCATTTGAGAGTCGATTGCTTCTAAACCAATAAAATTTATATTTGGATAGGTTTTAGCCATATCAATGATGAAATCGCCTCTTCCCATTCCTAATTCTAAAAAAATAGGATTTTTATTTTTAAATAGGGTATTCCATTTTCCTTTATATTCTTTAGGATTGTTTACAACATAAGGACAATTTTTGACAATTTTATCTGCATTTTTAATTTTTATATATTCCATAGTATGTTCTCCGTTTCTTTTCTTATTATATCATAAGCTTTCTTTATTTGAAAAATATTTTATTCGTGGGTTAGTTGTAATATTTTGGCTTGTATGATAGAATTTAATTATAATAAGATTTGGGGTGTTATGGTGAATATATCATTTGAAAATTCATGGAATAAATTTGAAGATTTTATTCATGAATATATGCAAGGATTACAAACTCAAAAAAGTCTTTTAGAAAAAAGTATAAGAAGTGAAAAGGTTATAAGTGCTGCGAGTCAAGATAGAACTATCGCTTCTGTTTTAAAAGCTAAAGAAGTTTTACTTTCTTTAGATGCTACTTTAAAAGTAGACATTGATATGCTTGAATTTTTTGAAAGCAATCAAGCAAGTTTGCTTTCTCAAGTGCAAGGTATTTTAAATAAAATTTTTACATCTCAGGTTTTTCAGAATTCTGCAAAAAATTCGTTGGAAAATCAAAAAAAATTACAAGTTTTTGAAGCTAATATTTTGGAATGTCAAAAAATTTTAGAGGGCAACGAATATTCCTTTCCTTATTTAACTAGCTTATTGGAAGTAAGTTCTTTAACAGAAAAAGAGAAACTGCAAATTTTAAGTAAAGTGGTTTATGAGTCTAGTCCTAAAATAGAAATTGAACAATCTTTACCGTTAAAGAAAACAGAAGTATCTAAGACTTTTTCGGTCGAAAGTATGTTGCCAATTTATCAAGAATTGTTAAATAAATCGAATTTGCTTTCTCATAAATATTATTATTTGTTAGAAGGAAAGAATAGCAGTCAATTAGAATATTTAAAAGCTGTGGTTTCTATTGTTCAAGATCATGAAGTTTCGCCTGAAGATTTTCAATACATTGAAGAGAAAATGTGTGTTTGTCTTTTAGAAATTTTTGATACTAAAAAAATACTTGAAGAATTTATGAAAACAATTCCAGATTTTAAAAATGTTTCTGAACAAACAAAAGATAGTTTGGAGTATTATTTGGAGTGTTTAAAAGATGCTATTTCACAAATTGATGCTTTAGCTCCTAGATTAAAGACTCAAGACATTGCTTCTCAACCGGCTGATAATCTTATTTTCTTAATGAATGATCATAATTTACCAATGTTTCATTTAGAAGATTTTTCGGCAGAAGAAAAGAATCGAATTGCCAATTTACTTCGAGGATTATTACAAGGCAAGAAAGATTATGAACGAGGAGTAAAGCATAGTAAACTTTTATCTGAACAAAAATTAGATTTTGATGTCTTTCTTAATAAAAATGGTGATATTGCGGTTTCATATGTGCTTTTATCTAATATGAATTTTTTGATTCTTACATTTGATCGTAAAAAAGATATTTATGATGCATCTTTGTATCTTTTAAAAAAATATCAAGGGAAAATTTCTTCTTTACAATCTGAAAATTTCTTTTCGTTACTTGGTGAACAAGAACCTTTTAAACAAGAATTGTTTTCACAACTTGGAATTGAAAGAGGGCAGGTATTATGAGGAGTAAAATGAATGATTTTTTTCAAAAAATAAAAAAGGATTGCTTTGAATTAATTGCCTTAAAGAAAGTAGATATTGGTGAGTTATCTTTTTTGTTAGGTATAAGTGAAAAGAAATTTTATCAAAATTTTACACATTGTATTGAAGACTTAACCTTTTATTTAAAAACCTATGACTTACTAGTAGAGTGGGGTGAATAAGTTGGAAGAAGTTTTACGTTATCATATAGAATATTTGTATAAAAAATTAAATGCTTTTAGACTTATAGAGGATGAGACAAAACTAAAAGAAATGAAAAAAGAGACGAGGGTATTTACTGAACTTTTAGATGATTTAGAGAAGAATATTGAAAATATAAGTTATTTAGATATTGATTCTGTGTTATCAAAACTTTATTCTTCTCAGAAATTAGATAAAGTTTTAGAAGAACTTCGACTTGTCAAAATTGTTTTGGAAGCAAAAAATCAAAAACATTTTCCTATAGATCTTTCAGAAGAACAAAATATTTTTTTACAAGACTTATTATTTAGAATTCATGATCAAGAAAGACAACATCTTGAACAAATTCCGTTTATTTCTCAAGAAATAGAAAAGAAAAAAGAAGAAAAAGAAGCTATTGAGGATAAAATTATTAATTTATCTATAATTTTAGAGAAAATTTTAGATCCAGATAATTTAGAATTTTTAACTCAAGAGGAATTTGTAGATTTTTATGATTGTATTTTAAATAAAGAAATTCCTTATGAAAAAAGAAAGGAAGCACTAATTTCTTGGAAAAATTATAATGATAAACGAAGTCTTTTAGATAAGAAAGTTATCGAAAGAATAGATATGGCAAGTATAAGAGAGTGTTTTAGAGAATATGGTCTTTTAGATTCTGTTGAAAAATATTTACAAAAATATGAAAAGGAAATTCTTTATCATGGAGATATTTCTAATATTCGAGGAATTCTTTCTTATTTGCAAGAAGAAGATTTAGTTCATCATAAACCTAATTTGTTGTCTTCCTTTACACCTTTAAATTTGTTAACTATGTGTATTTATGGAACAGTTTCTTCAGTAAAAGAACGTTATGAACAACTTTCTGAAAATAAAGATTTGCTTGATATTTATTTTTCAACACCTAGTGTTTGGATTCGTAATATAAGTGGAAGAAGAAAACATACCTCTGGAATAAAAAGAGAAACACATCCTGATAAATCTAGTTTTACTTTAATGACGATGGCTCATTTAATTAGTTTTGAGGAAATGTTCCAAAATGAAAAATTATTACAAGAATTGGGATTTTCTGTTTCCTTAAAAGAAGGTAAAGGAATCGCGGCTATCAAAATGCCAACTTATCGTCTTCATGAAAATATTGATATATTAACTAAATATGATATTTTGAATCTTGATAACACGGAAAATTTTCCCGTTTCTACTTTATCTTTTTCGGACTTAGTTACTAAGTGTGATTGGGCTATTGAGGTGGGATGGTTAAATCCTCTTGAAAAACAATTTGGAAATTATATTCAAAATTATCCTAGTAAATTACAAGTGAAAATTGATTTTTTTGCTGTTCTTTATAAACTAAAAAATGAAATGCCTGCTGATGAGTATTATCGAACTGTTTTTTCAGAAAATGGAAAATTAAATAAAGCTTTCTATCAAAATGGTTATCTACAAGTTTCACAAGGAAAGAGTTTTGCCGATTTTTTAGGAAATACGTTTGTAGATTTTGCTCATTGTAGTTATCTTCCTAATTATTCAAGTTTTGAGCAAATTATAGTTCAAAATTTTCAACTGGATTATGATTTATCTATTTTTAATGATTCATTAATAAAGAAATTAGAGACTTATCATCATGTGAACGATCATGATTTTCAGTATGTTTTTGGAAATGTGGCTGTTTCTCGTTTTAAAGTGTTACGAATTTATTCGATTTTAAAAAAACAAGAAAATATTGATTTAGAAGAAGCTTTATTATTTGCAATAACTTATAATTCTTTATTGAGTGAACAGAGTTTGCAAGTGATTTTAGGTCAACTTGGAATGAAAAAAGGAGAAGTAACTTATGGAATATCTTAAAAACTTTTTGACATTAGAGGAGTATGAGCAATTTGTTTCCCAACTTACGGATGAAGATGTTAGTTTATTTTTAACTCATGAAGAAAATGTTCTTTTAGTCTTAAAGTATTTTAAGAGCTTAGAATTGAATCTATTTGATCTTTTACTTTATAAATATCCCATTGTTTTTGATCGTTTAGATTCAATTAAAGAAAAAATAGAAAATCATCCAAATATAATTCCTTTATTAAAAGAAGATGTTTCTAATTTTGATTTAATCGGGTTATAAAAAAATTGACAATTTCTAAAAGAAATAGTATAGTAATTCCAAGAAATGCGTTGAAAACTAGAGTAGTTATAGACATTTTTTTAAAGAGAGATGAGGGTTGGTGGAACTCATTAAAAAATCTATAATGAATAAAAGAGTGGGAGCATGATCGTAATTCTGCGTTAAAGAAAGAAAGAGCATGGCAACATGAATTAAGGTGGTACCGCGGATTTAACAGTTATTCGTCCTTAGATGGATGGATAACTGTTTTATATTTAAAGAAAAGAGGTAAATATGGAAAAACCAATTTGTAAAGTTGCATTGGGTATTAAAGTTTTTGCGATTTGTTTTTTGGCGGTTGGAATAGTTCTTCTTGTGCTTTTAGGAATTTTAGGCCTTGTTTCAATCATCAATGTATTCATTGGAATTATTGTAGATATTGCATCTTTTTTGTTATTATATGGCTATGCACATATTATTCAAGGGGTACAAGATCTTGTTTATTTAAAAGAATTGGAGTATGAAGAAGAGGAGGAAGAAAAATGAGAGAATTTAGTGAACAAGAATTAGTAAGGAGAGAGAAGTTAAAAAATATTAAAAATCCATATCCTGAGAGATTTGAAGTAAATACAGAAATTTCTCAAGCTAGAGAATTAGAAGATGGCACAACAGGTGTTCGTGTTGCTGGGCGAATTGTTTTAATGCGTAAAATGGGAAAGATGAGTTTTTTAACTATCGGAGATATTACAGGAAGAATTCAAATTTCTGTTAAGATGGATATGATTGGGGAAGAAGCTTATCAAGATTTTAAACAAAATTTTGATTTAGGTGATTTTATTGGTGTAGATGGAGAAGTCTTTACTACTCATACCGGTGAGAAAACTATTCGAGCTAGTGAGATTACTTTTTTAGGAAAAGCATTAAAGCCACTTCCTGAAAAATTTCATGGATTGGAAGATCAAGAACTTATTTATCGTGAACGTTATGTTGATTTGATTATGAATGAAGAAGAGAAAAAGAAGTTTTTATTTCGTAGTGCGTTTATTCGCGAATTAAGAAATTATTTAAATGAACAAGGATATATTGAAATTGAAACCCCAATTTTAAATAATAAACCAAGTGGTGCAACTGCTAAACCTTTTGTTACACATCATAATGCTTTAGATATTGATCTATATTTACGAATTGCTCCAGAAACTTATTTAAAAAGAGCTATTGTTGGTGGATTTACGAAAGTTTTTGAGATTGCTCGTTGTTTTAGAAATGAAGGTATGGATACTACACATCTACAAGATTTTACGATGATTGAAGGATATGGTGCTTACTTAAATTATAAAGATAACATGATTTTTTTAAGAGAAATGCTTCAAAATATTGTTCAAAAGCTTTTTGGGACTTTATGTATCCAAGTTGGTGATAAAATGGTTGATTTAAGTGGAGAATGGCCAAGTGTTAGTTTTAGAGAACTTATTTTAAAATATGCTAATATTGATATTTATGAAGAAGATACTAAAGAAAAGCTTTTAAACAAAATTAAAGAATTGAAAATTGAAATAGATTCTGAAACACCTTTAGAAAATTTAGGATATGGAAATTTAGTGGATCAACTTTATAAAAAAGTTGCCAGACCTTATTTAGTTAATCCAGTGTTTTTAGTAGAGCATCCAATTAGTTTATCTCCTTTAGCTAGAGCAAGCGATGAAAATCCGAATTTAACTGATCGTTTTCAATTAGTTATTAATGGAGCAGAAATCATCAATGCATATTCTGAACTTGTCGATCCTCAAGAACAAGAAAGAAGATTAGAGGAACAAGCAAGATTAAAAGCAAATGGAGATGAGGAAGCTATGCCTATGGATTATGATTATATAAGTGCCATGGAGTATGGAATGCCTCCTATTAGTGGTTGGGGTATGGGAATTGATCGACTCATTCAACTTTTAACTGCTAGTGATAATATAAAAGATGTTGTTTTATTTCCATTAATGAAACCGAAAGATGAGAACAAGTAATTTGCTTGTTCTTTTTTTAGTTTTGTTTCTTTCACAAAATTTTCATAAAAAAAATTGCTAATTTTCTTTATTTTATGGGGATTTGTGCTATAATTTTGTTTGGAGGAGGATGAAATGAAGAAATTGTTTAAAGAACACGATTTGGTAAAACTTGTATCAATAGTATTACTTGTTATTATTGTGATGTCTTGGTTTATTCCATATGGTACTTTTGGTAGTAGTGCTACATTTTCTGAAGGTAGTGTAACTCCAATTGGACTTGTACATATCATTTATGGATTTATTTATGCACTTCAAAACTATGCGATTCAATTTGTATTCATTATTTTGATCGGTATGTTTTATGGTGTTGCTACTAAGACAGAAGGTTATAAAGCTTTAGTTTCTAGAATGGCTAATGCTTGTAAAAAAATTGAAATTGTAGCTGCATTAGTTATTTCCTTTATTATTTGCTTATTAGCCTCATTCTTAAATAACACTTATGTACTCTTATTATTTATGCCTTTCTTAGTTTCTGTATTGAGAAGAATGGGCTTAGATAAAATAAGTTCATTTGCCATTACTTTTGGTTCTATTTTAGTTGGTGTTTTAGGAGCTACTTATGGAACAGAAGGTTTTATTGGATTTGTTGAATATTTAGGATACAGTGGTGGCGAAGTTTCTATTGCTACAGAGCTTATTGTTCGTGCAGGTGTCTTATTACTTGCTTATATCTTATTTAGTTTCTTTAATGTTATTTATATTAAAAAACTTTTGGAAAAGCAAACAGATAAAGCTGAAGTTAAGGTTATCGATGATAAATTTGCAGTAGAAGAACCTAAGAAAAAGAATACAAAAATTTGGTCAACTGTTATTTTGATGGCTATTTTAGTTATTTTTGCAATTTTAGGATTTATTACATGGAATGCTACGGCAAATGGAACAGAAGTATGGGGAATTACTATTTTCGATGATTTCCATGAATTCCTTATGGGATTAACTATTGGAAGTAATGATTTTGCCGTTTTTGATGCATTATTTGGCGGAGCATTAGCGAACTTTACTGCTGAATTGTTTCCACCATTAGGAAATTGGTATTTGTTTACTTATTCAATAGTTATTATTTTTGTAATGATTGTTATGGCAATTATTTCAAAAATGAAATTATCTGAATTTATTTCTAACATTGGTGAAGGATTCAAAAAAGTTATTCGTCCAGCTATGCTTTTAGTTTTAGCATATATGGCCTTTATCTTCTTATATTGGGTACCAATTATTCCAACAATTATTAATGAAATTGGTAAATTAACAGCAGGATTTAATCCATTCGTTGCTACTTTACAAGCATTTGTTGGAGCTTTCTTCAATTCCGATTTTGCTTATTTAGGATTTAGTTTAAGTTCTTATTTAGCAGGATTTAGTGGTGCTGAAGGAAACTTAATGGTTGTTATCTATACAACTATTTATGGTTTTGTACAACTTATTACACCAATCAGTGTCTTCTTATTATTTGGTCTTTCTTATATGAATATTCCTTATAAGAAATGGATTAAATATATTTGGAAGTTCTTTGTAGGTATGTTAGTTTGCTTATTAGTAATCTTTACATTACTTGCTTATTTATAAGATTGCCTTTTGGTGATCTTTTTTTAGGAGGAAAATAAAATGGAATATAAAAAATTTGGAAATCATTATGTCATTCGCATGGAAAAAGGCGAAGAAGTCATGGAAAAATTAAAAGAATTATGTTTGAAAGAAGATATTCGTTTAGGAAGTATTTCTGGACTAGGAGCTGCCGGTGAGGTTGAAATTGGTTTATTTAATACCGAAAGTAAAGAATATAAAACGACTGTGATGAAAGGAATGTTTGAAATTACTTCTTTAATTGGAAATATTACCCGTAAAGATGATGAAGTTTACTTACATTGCCATATTAATTTTAGCGATGCTTCCTTACATACTTATGGAGGTCATTTAGTTCGAGTAATTATTTCAGCGACTGGTGAGATTGTTATTACCAAAATTGATGGAGAAGTTGAACGTCATTTTGATGACAATATCGGCTTAAATTTATTTGATTTTTCTAAATAATTTTGTATAAAAATTCTTCTATTTTACCATAACAAACATAGAGTAAAATAAGGAGGATTTTTTTATGTTTCATAATTATGGTTTTGAAGTTGCAAATATTTTAAAAAAAGCAGAAAATATTCGATATGAATGTAAACATCCTTATGTCGGCACAGAACATATGTTACTTGCTTTACTTTTAGAAGAGAATGAAACTACTCATGTGTTTGAGAGTTTTGGAGTGAATTATTCTTCTTTTAAATCCTTGCTACTCGATATTGTCGGTCAGGCTTCTTCTTATCAAGAATTGAATTTATATACTCCTATGTTAAAAAAAGTTTTGGAAATTGCTAATATGGAAGCTATGGATTTAAATCATGGAGTAGTAAAACCTGTTTATTTAGCTTTAGCTTTACTGGAAGAAGGAGAAGGCATCGCGGTTCGTTTGCTTTTACAAATGGATGTTTCTTTAGATGAATTGTACCTTTCTTTAAAACAACTTATTATACCTAAAAGTAAAAAGAATAAAAATCTAGAAATTTTTAAAATTGGTGTTTCTATGAATCAAAATATCGGAAGAGAGAAAGTCATTGTTGGCCGAGAAAAAGAAATTGATTTTATGATTGAAACTTTACTTAGAAAACAAAAAAATAATCCTTTACTTATTGGAAAAGCTGGTGTTGGAAAAACGGCATTAGTTGAAGAATTAGCTAGACGAATTAAATATCATGAAGTTCCTAAAGAATTAGAGGGAATGGAAATTGTTCTTTTAGAAATGGGTGCTTTGGTTGCAGGTACAAAATATCGTGGGGAATTTGAAGAACGTCTTAATAAAATTATTAAAGAAGTGCTTCATGAAAAAAACATCATTTTATTTATTGATGAGATTCATTCAATGGTGAATGCTGGTGGGGCTGAAGGAGCGATTGCCGCTTCAGATATTTTGAAACCTTATTTGGCTCGTGGAGAAATTAAAATCATTGGAGCAACAACCTTGGCAGAATATCACGAGTTTTTAGAAAGAGATAAAGCATTAGATCGACGTTTTGAAAAAATTATGATTGAAGAACCTTCTTTAGAAATGATGCAAACTATTTTAGATGCGGTGGTTCCTTCATTTGAAAAATATTATGATATTTTCATTAGTGAAGAAAATAAAAAAGATTTTTTATATTTTAGTAATTCTTATTTGTTTACTAAAAGCAATCCCGATAAAACGATTGATTTAATTGATTCTGTATGTGCACGAAAGAAAGTTAAAGAAGCTCGTTTATATTCTTCTAAGAATAGGGATACTTTAGAAAAAATTCAACGAAAAAAAGAACGAAGTTTAAAAAAAGGAGATTTTGCTACTGCTTTAAAAGAAGCCATGGATGAAGAAAAATTTAAAAAGGAGTTAACAGAATCTGCCAATTTTACTCGATTAACTTTAACTCACGAAGATATTTTGGAAATGATTGAAACTAAAACAAATTTTTGGCTCCAAAAAGATGAGCGAGTTTTATTAGAAAAATTGAAAGACAATTTACTTAGTAATCTTTTGGGACAAGATGAAGTTTTAGTAAAGCTTGTGGATTCTTTAAATTTGAATTGTCAAAAAAATATGAGCTTTTTATTTGTTGGAGGAAGTGGAGTTGGTAAAACTGAAACGGTTAAGATTGTCAGTGATACGTTAAAGACTTATTTTATTCGAATTGATATGAGTGAGTATAATACGATTGAAAGTGTTCATAAGTTGATTGGTTCGCCATCTTATTATGCGGGTTATAAAGAACCTTATGTTTTTCAAAAAGTAAAGGAACATCCTTATGCTACAATTTTATTTGATGAAATTGAAAAGGCTCATCCTAAAGTATTAAATTTATTGTTACAAATTTTAGATGAATCTTTTATTACCGATTCTTTTGGGGAAGTTATTCGTTTTGATCACACTTTTATCTTTTTAACGAGTAATGTTATTGGCCGAGATCCAATTGGTTTTGAAAATTCTAAGAAAGCATCTTTTGATGGCTTTTTCTCAAAAGAATTTGTCGGACGTATTGATGAAGTGTTGCGATTTAAACCAATTACTAAGGAAGTAGCTTTAGAATACATTCATAAAAATTTAAAAAATAAAGATGTTTTAGAAGAACAACTCTTGCATGATGCGGAAGTTGAAAAATATGGATTACGGAATTTAAAAAATTTGATTCAAAAATATAATAAAAAAGTCTCTTTATTAAATAATTAGAGGCTTTTTTGTTCATATTAGTAGTAGGTGATGGTATGTCAAAGTCTTACAGTGTCATTAATTTTGGGTTGATAAGTATTCCAGTAGAGTATTCTTCCGCGGTGATTAACAACGATATTTCTTTTCATCAACTCCATAAAAAGTGTTTAGAGCGAATTAAATACCAAAAATATTGTCCACATTGTCATAAAGTTTTAAAAGAAAGTGAAATTGTTAAAGGAATAGTTCATGAGGATGAAGAATTGGTTGTTTTTGAGAAAAAAGAATTAGATGCTTTAAAACCTGAAAATGATGGGGATATTGAGATTGTTTCATTTGTTCCTTTAAAAGAAATTGATCCTAAATATATGCAGAAAAATTATTTTTTAATCCCAGCTAAGAAAGGTAAAGCTTACTATTTATTATTAGAGGCTTTAAAAAAAATGAAATTAGTTGGACTATGTAAAATGATTTTTCATAATAAATTTTATTATGCTATTTTAAGAAGTACAGAGGATTCTTTTTTACTGACAACACTTTTTTTTGAAGAGGAAATGCAAGAGGTTCCAAGTTTGAAAATTCCAAAACTTACGAGTAAAGAATTGGAATTAGCTACTTTACTCGTTAAAAAGATGCAAGGTCATTTTGAACCCGAAAACTATCACGATGAATATCAAGAAACTGTTTTAAAAGCTATTGATTTAAAAGCCAAGGGAAAAGGGATTCGTAAATCTAAAAAGAAAACTACTAAGGAACTTTCTAGCTTAATGCAAGCTTTAGAAAAAAGTTTAAAAGCATGAGATTGTTTTTACAATCTTTTAAACCAATGCTTTTATCTGAAAAAAAAGAACCTTTTGATTCTAAAAAATATTTTTATGAATTAAAATTTGATGGAATGCGTGCTTTACTTTTTGTTAGTCCTCATTCTTTTAAAATTCTTAATCGTCATGAACAAGATGTTACTTATAAATTTCCTGAATTAAAAGAAATTCAAAAAAATGTAATGTCAACTGTTATTTTTGATGGAGAAATTGTGTGTTTTGATCAAGAAAAAACTAGTTTTGCTTTTTTACAAAAACGTTTTTCTTTAAAAAAAACCTTAAGTATTCAAAAAGCTCTTTTACATTATCCTGTTTCTTATATTTGTTTCGATATTTTATATGAGAATAAATCTTTAATCGATTTACCTTTAAGTGAACGCAAGAAAATTTTAGCAAAATATCCAAATACTTCTTATTTTGCAAAATCTCCTGTTTTTTCGGAAGGGAAAAAGTTGTTTTTGCAAGTGAAAAAAATGGGACTTGAAGGAATTGTTGCTAAAAGAAAAGACAGTTTGTATGAAATAAATTCTCGAACAAGTTCGTGGATAAAAATTAAAAATATTCAACGAGAAGAATTTTTAATTGGGGGATATAAAATAGAAAAACAAAATGTTTCATTGTATTTAGGAGAAAGACAAGAGAAAAAGATTTATTTTGTTGGTAAGGTTTCTGTTTCGAAAGAAAAGTTTTTAAAAATGAATATTAAAGATTTAAAAAAAGAAAAATCACCTTTTTGGAATTTTTCTTCTAAAGAAGTTTTGTATGTAAAACCTGTGATTTTTTGTTATGTAGAATTTTTAGAGAAAAGTAAAACTGGAAAATTAAGACATCCCGTTTTTCGAGGCTTAGTCAATTTTGACTAAGTTTTTTTTGGTGAAAAAATTTATCTAATGAATGAAAAAGATTTGAAGGTGTTAAATTTTCTTGATATATGAAAAATATGTGAATTTTTGCTTGCAAAATCGGATTCTTTATAGTAGAATTGTTTTCGTATGACGGCGAGGATGTGTGAAGTTACCGATACACTTGGCGGGGTTGCTGATGTGTAACGGAGAATTTGCATGGAGCAAGTCTATACAAGATATAGGCGAAAGGAGGACATATGTTATGTCAAAGAGTAAGGTTCGTATCAATTTGAAAGCTTTTGATTCTAAAGTTTTAGATTTAGCAGCTGGTAAAATTGTAGAAACTGTCAAAAGATTAGGAGGTACTGTTTCTGGCCCTGTTCCTCTTCCAACTGAAATTGAAAGAGTTACAGTTTTAAGAGCTGTACACAAATACAAAGACTCTCGTGAGCAATTTGAAAGTCGTACTCATAAGAGACTTATTGATATTTTGGATCCTAGCAAAGAAGTTGTTGATGCTTTAACAAGACTTGATTTACCAAGTGGCGTTGATATTAACATCAAATTATAATAATAAGGAAAGGAAAAAGGAAAATGAAAGGAATCTTAGGACGTAAGGTTGGAATGACTCAAGTTTTCAGTAAAGATGGAAAATTAATTCCTGTTACAGTTGTTAGTGTTCCTGCTAACACAGTAATGCAAATTAAAACTAAAGATACTGATGGCTATGATGCAATTCAACTTGGCGTAGTAGACAAGAAAGAAAAAAATTCTAGTCGTGCAAGTGTTGGACACGCGAAAAAAGCTAACACTACTCCTAAGCGCTTCTTGAAAGAAATTCGCGATTGTGAAGGAAATTATCAAGTAGGAGATCAAATAAGTGCTGATACTTTTGAAGTTGGAGATATTGTTGATGTTACTGGAACAAGTAAAGGAAAAGGTTTTGCTGGTTCTATCAAAAGACATGGACAACATCGTGGACCTACTACTCATGGTTCTAATTATCATCGTGGCCCTGGATCATTAGGAACTATGTTACCAAAAAGAGTATTAAAGGGTAAAAATTTACCAGGACATATGGGTGCTGAAACTGTTACTGTTCAAAACCTTGAAATTATTGAAGTAAATCCAGCTGAAGAATATATTTTAGTAAGCGGAAATGTACCTGGTGCAAAAAATTCACTTGTACTTATTCGCAGTGCAGTGAAAAATACAGTTAAGAAAAATCCAAAAGAAATTATTTCTTATGTGGAAGAAACTGTAGTCGATGAAGTAGAAGAAGTAAATCCTACTACTGAGACTGAACCAGTAACTGAAGAAGCTTCTTCAGTAGAAGAAACTGCTGAAGAGAAAGCAGAATAGAATCATAGAAAGGAAATGTAAAATGGCAAAGATTGAAGTTAAAAATTTAGATGCTCAAAAAGTGCGCGACATCACTTTAAATGATTCTATTTGGACTAATCCAGTTCATGAAGATGCTTTAAAGAAGATGGTTCGCTTACAAATGGCTGCTACACGTCAAGGAACTCATAAAACAAAAAATCGTAGTGAAGTTTCTGGTGGTGGAAGAAAGCCTTGGAGACAAAAAGGAACAGGACGTGCTCGTCAAGGTTCTACTAGAGCTACTCAATGGGTTGGCGGTGGCATTGCTCACGGTGTACAACCTCGCGATTATGGATTTAAAATTAATCGTAAAGAAAGAGTTTTAGCTCTTAAAAGTGCATTAGCAGATAAATTTGCTAATAAAGCTGTTGTTGTTTTTGAATCTTTAGATCTTCCTAGTTTGAAAACTAAAGAAATTAAAAACATGATTAAAAATGCTAATTTAGAAGGCAAGATTTTATTTGTAACCGCTGAAGATTGTGAAAATCTTTATATGGCTTGTCGTAATTTAGGATATGCTTATCATATTCTAGCAGATGAAATTAATGTGTTAGACATTTTAAATGCAGATACATTAGTTCTTGATGAAGCTGCAGTGAAATTTATCGAGGAGGGTATGTTAAATGCGTAATCCAGATATTATTTTAGGACCAGTTATTACTGAAAAAAGTGTTATGGCTCAACAAAATGGTGTATATGTTTTTAAAGTAGACAAGAAAGCTACAAAAACACAAATTAAAAGCGAAATTGAACGTCATTTTGGAGTTAAGGTTTTAAATGTTAATACCTTAAATACTAAGCCAAAAGATCGTCGTGTAGGTAGATATACTGGTAAAACAAAAACTTATAAGAAAGCAATTGTAACCTTAGCACAAGGTTCATCAATTGAAATGTAGGGAGGGAAACAGTTATGGCAATTAAAAAATATAAACCAACGACAAATGGACGTCGTGGAATGTCAACTTTAGCTAATGAAGAAATTACAACTTCTACTCCTACAAAATCTTTATTAAAAAAAGCTCGTAAGACTGGAGGACGTAACAATCAAGGTAAACTTACTGTTCGTCATATTGGTGGAGGAGCTAAAAGAAAATATCGTGTTATTGACTTTAAGAGAAATAAAGTTGGTGTAACTGGTAGAGTTGCAACCATCGAATATGATCCAAATCGTAATGCGAATATTGCGCTTATTAACTATTTAGATGGAGAAAAAAGATATATCATTGCTCCTAAAGGTTTAAAGGTAGGAATGATTATTGAAAACGGTGCAGATGCAGATATTAAAGTTGGTAATGCTTTACCTCTTCAAAATATTCCTGTAGGTACTGTTGTTCATTGTATTGAACTTAATCCTGGAAGTGGAGCAAGTTTATGCCGTAGTGCCGGAACTTCTGCTCAAATTTTAGGAAGAGAAGATAAATATGTTTTAGTTCGTTTACAATCTGGTGAAACAAGAAAGATTTTAGGTACTTGTATGGCTACTATTGGTGTAGTTGGCAACGAAGATTATGAACTTGTTAACATCGGTAAAGCTGGACGTACTAGACATATGGGAATTCGTCCTACAAACCGTGGTTCTGTTATGAACCCTAATGATCACCCACATGGTGGTGGTGAAGGACGTGCTCCAGTTGGACGTAAGAGTCCGATGACACCTTGGGGTAAACCTGCTCTTGGTTATAAAACTAGAAAAAATAAAAAGGCTTCTGACAAACTTATTGTTAGTCGTAGAAAGAAATAATAGGAGGGAAATATGGCAAGAAGTTTAAAAAAAGGACCTTTCGCTGATAAGCATTTATTAGATAAGGTTGAAAAATTAAATAAAGATAATAAAAAAGAAGTTATTAAAACATATTCTCGTCGTTCTACAATTTTCCCTAGCTTTGTTGGTCATACATTTGCTGTTCATAACGGAAAAGAATTTATTCCAGTTTATGTTACAGAAGAAATGGTAGGTCATAAATTAGGTGAATTTGCGGCTACACGTAAGTTCGGCGGACACGCAGGTCAGAAGTAGGAGGTAGTACATGGAAACATATGCAATTCATAAAAGTGCTATGGTAGCCCCAAGAAAAGCAAGAATGACTTTAGACTTAATTCGTGGAAAAGACATTCAAGCTGCTCGTGCTATCTTAGATACTACAAATACAAAATCAAGTCGTTTAATTCGTAAAGTTTTAGAAAGTGCTGTTGCAAATGCTGTAAATAACAATGGTGCTAAAGAAACAGATTTATTTATCTCTGAATGTTATATTAATCCAGGACCTGTGTTAAAACGTATTAAGTTTGCCAGTCGTGGAAATGTAGATAGAAGAGATAAGAGAACTAGTCATATTTTAGTTCGTGTAAGTGATGAGAAAAAAGGAGGCAACAAATAATGGGACAAAAAGTAAATCCTATTGGTTATCGTTTAGGTGTCAATAAAGATTGGGATTCTAGATGGTATGCAAATAAAAAAGATTTTGGAACAACTTTAAATAAAGACTTAAAAATTCGTGAATATTTAAAGAAAAATCTTAAAGATGCAGCTGTTGCTTCTATCGTTATTGAACGTAAGAAAAATCGCGTAGATGTAACAATCAATACTGCGAAACCTGGTGTAATCATCGGTCGTGGTGGAGAAGATATCGATAAACTTCGTAAAGCTTTAGCTCGTGAAGTTCATGAAGATGTTTATGTATCTATCGTTGATGTTTCTAAACAAGCAGATTTAAATGCTCAATTAGTTGCAGATAATATTGCAATGCAAATTGAAAATCGTGCACCTTTTAGAAGTGCTCAAAAAAGAGCAATTAGAAACACTATGAAAGCTGGAGCAAAAGGAATTAAAACTTTAGTTTCTGGTCGTTTAGGTGGTGTTGAAATGGCTCGTAGTGAAGGATATACAGAAGGTACTGTGCCACTTCATACAATTCGTGCTGACATTGATTATGCTCAATCTGAAGCAGATACAACTTATGGTAAGATCGGTGTTAAAGTATGGATTTATAAAGGGGAAATTCTTCCTGGTAAGAAAAATGTAAAGGAGCGTGACCAACATGTTGATGCCAAAAAGAACTAAATATCGTAAACCACATCGTTTATCTTATGAAGGTCATGCAAAAGGAAATACTGAATTACATTTTGGTGAGTATGGATTAAAAGCTTTAGAAGGTAATTATGTAAGTGCTCGTCAAATTGAAGCAGCTCGTATTGCGATGACTCGTTTTATGAAACGTGGTGGAAAAGTTTATATCAATATTTTCCCTCATTTAGCTAGAACGAAAAAACCTTTAGAAACTCGTCAAGGTAAAGGTAAAGGTAACGTTGAAGAATGGGTTGCTGTTGTTAAAGAAGGAAAAATTATGTTTGAAGTTGCAGGTGTTGATGAAGCTACAGCTCGTGAAGCACTTCGTCTTGCTTCTCACAAATTACCTGTAAAATGTAAATTTGTTAAAAAGGAAGGTGAAAACTAATGACTGCTCAAGAAATTCGCAAGTTATCTAATGAAGAAATTTTAGAAAAGATTAAAGCTGGAAAAAGTGAATTATTAGATATGCGTATGCAAAATGCAAGAGGTGCATTAGAAAAACCTTCAAAAATTAATGCTTTAAAGAAAGATATTGCACGAATGATGACAATTTTAAAAGAAAGAGAAATTGATTCTCAAGTAGGAGGTAACAAATAATGGCACAAGAAAAGAAACAAGAACTTGTTGGTAAAGTTGTAAGTGCGAAAAGCGATAAAACTATTACCGTATTAGTTGAAACTCATAAAAAACATCCATTATATGGCAAGAGAGTTAAATACTCAAAAAAATATGCTGCACATGATGAAAAAAATGTAGCTAAAGTAGGAGATACAGTTAGAATTAGAGCCACAAGACCATTATCTAAAACAAAAAGATATGAACTTGTTGATGTTTTAATTGAAGCTGTTATTTTGTAGGAGGTAACTCATGATAATGCAAGAATCAAGACTTAAAGTTGCCGATAATACTGGTGCTCGTGAAGTACTTGTTATTCGCCCTTTAGGTGGAAGTAAAAGAAAAACTGCTAATATTGGAGATGTTGTAGTTTGTACGGTAAAGAAAGCCATTCCAAATGGTACTCTAAAAAAAGGAAAAGTTGTTAAAGCTGTCATTGTAAGAAGTGTTGAAGGTGTTCGTCGTGCTGATGGAAGTTATATTAAATTTGATGATAATGCATGCGTTATTATTAAAGATGATAAAACACCAGTTGGTACTCGTGTATTAGGTCCAGTTGCAAGAGAGCTTCGTGAAAAAGATTACATGAAGATTGTCTCTTTAGCTAGTGAAGTTATTTAGGAGGTATTTATGAAGATTAAAACAAATGATCAAGTACTTGTTTTAGCTGGTAAAGATAAAGGTAAAACAGGTCGTGTATTAAGAGTTCTTAGAAAAGAAGAACGCGTTGTTGTTGAAGGCGTAAATATTGTAAAGAAACATCAAAAACCTAATAATGCGAATGAAAATGGTGGTATTTTCGAAATAGAAGCACCTATTCATGTTTCTAACGTTAAAAAAATAGAAGAAACAAGCAAGACGAAAAAAGAATCAAAGAAAGATAAGAAAGATTAAGGTGGGAATTTATGAGTACATTTAAAGAATTATATAAAAAGGAAATTATTCCTGCATTAATGAATGAATTTCATTACAAGTCAGTTATGCAAGTTCCTAAATTAGAAAAAATTGTCATTAATATCGGTGTTGGTGAAGGCCATAACGATGAAAAATTTATTGATGCTGCATTAAAAGATCTTGAGACAATTACTGGTCAAAAAGCTGTTGTAACTAAAGCTCATAAATCTATTGCAGGATTTAAAATTCGTGAAGGACAACCTATTGGTGTAAAAACTACATTAAGAGGTGAAAAAATGTATGTTTTCTTTGAAAAATTAGTGAAAGTTGCTTTACCTCGTGTACGTGATTTTAGAGGTGTTAGCAAAACTGCATTTGATGGACATGGAAATTATACATTAGGCATTAAAGAACAATTAATTTTTCCAGAAATTGAATACGATAATATTTTAAAAATTCGTGGTATGGACGTTGTATTTGTTACAACTGCTCAAACGAATGAAGAAGCTAAGGCATTACTTGCACATTTCAATATGCCTTTCAAGGGTTAGGAGGACACTATGGCAAAAACTAGTTTAAAAGTAAAACAATCTCGCAAACCAAAATTTAGTACACGTGCGTACACTCGTTGCGAAAGATGTGGAAGACCTCATGGTGTTCTACGTAAATATCATTTATGCCGTATTTGCTTTAGAGAATTAGCAAATGAAGGAAAAATTCCTGGCGTAAAGAAAGCAAGTTGGTAGGAAGGAGGAATTTACAATGGTACAAGATAAAATAGCAGATATGCTTACAAGAATTCGTAATGCAAATCAACTTAAATATGATACAGTTGAAGTTATTGGTACAAAGATGACTTTAGGCATTGCTGAAATTTTAAAAAGAGAAGGTTATATCAGTGATTTTGTTTATGAAAAAGGAACAAATGGCGATAAACTTACTTTAACTTTAAAATATGGTGATCGTAAAGAAAGAGTTATTACTGGTTTAAAACGCATTAGTAAGTCTGGTTTACGAGTTTATGCTAAAGCTCAAGAAATTCCTCATGTTCTTAATGGACTTGGAATTGCAATTATATCCACTTCAAAAGGATTAATGACAGATAAAGAAGCTAGAGAGGCTAAGTTAGGAGGCGAAGTTCTTGCCTATATTTGGTAAGCAAATTTATGAGTAGAATTGGAAAACGTAAATTACAAATCCCAACTGGTGTTGAAGCAACTTTAAATGATAACATTTTAACTGTTAAAAGTGGTAAAGGAAGTTTAACTTTAGCTATTGATCCTTTAATTGAAGTTGTAGTTCAAGATGGAGTTATTGAAACAAATAAAAAAGAGGAAAGTCCTCGTGCGAATGTCGTACAAGGTACGATGAATTCTCTTATTAATAACATGTTAATTGGTGTTAGTGAGGGATATAAAAAAGGTCTTGAAATTGTCGGTGTAGGTTATCGTTTCAATGTTCAAGGAAATAAATTAAATATCAGTGCTGGTTTCTCTCATCCAGTTGTTGTAACTGCTCCAGAGGGAATCAATATTGTTTCTGTAAGTAATACAGAAATTAGTATTGAAGGTATTGATAAACAAAAAGTAACTGAATTTGCGGCTAAAATTCGTGAAATAAGAAGCCCAGAACCTTATAAAGGTAAAGGAATTCGTTATAAAGGCGAACATATACGTCGTAAAGAAGGTAAGAAAGCGGCTAAGTAGGTGATGATATGATAAAGAAAGAATCAAGAAATGTAATGCGTCAAAGACGTCATGCAAGAGTACGTAAAAATCTTAGTGGAACTAGTAGTGTTCCAAGACTAAATGTATTCCGTTCTAATAAAGAAATCTATGCACAAGTTATAGATGACGAGACTGGTACTACTTTAGTTAGCTCTTCTTCTAAAGTATTAAAAATTAATGGAAGCAATGTTGAAGGTGCTAAAGCTGTTGGAAAAGATATTGCTTTAAAATGTAAAGATGCAAAAATAACAAAAGTCGTATTTGATAGAGGTGGATATCTTTATCATGGACGTGTTGCTGCTTTAGCAGATGCTGCACGTGAAAACGGCTTAGAAATATAGGAGGGAACGATTATGGCTAGAACACAAAATAATGATTCAAGAAAAAAATTATTAGAAGAAAAAGTTATTAACCTTAGTCGTGTTACTAAAGTTACTAAAGGTGGTAGACATTTTCGTTTCTCTGCTACAGTAGTTGTTGGTAACCGTAAAGGATTAGTTGGAATTGGTACTGGAAAAGCAAATGAAGTAAACGATGCTATTTCTAAAGCTAGTAAAGCTGCAAATAAAAATGTTATTCGTGTAGCAATTCAAGATAATCGTACGATTCCTCATGAAGCTACTGGAAAAGTTGGACGAGCTGTTGTTTTAATTAAACCTGCTATTGCTGGTAAAGGAGTAATTGCTGGTGGTGCTGCTCGTGCTGTCTTAGAATTAGCGGGTGTTAAAGATATTATTTCTAAGAGTTTAGGAAGTAATTCACAAGTCAATGTTGCTAAGGCTACTTTAGAAGCATTAAAATCTGTACGTACTCCTGCTAAGATTGCTCAATTACGTGGTAAGAAAGTTGAGGAGTTATAATATGAGATTAGAAAATTTACCAAAAACTAAGGAATTAAAAACTGTTAAAAGAGTTGGACGTGGACCTGGTTCTGGAATGGGAAAAACTTCTACTCATGGTCAAAAAGGTCAAAAAGCTAGAAGCGGTGTAAGTATTTCAGCATGGTTCCAAGGTGGACAATCTCCTTTATATAGAAGAATTCCTAAAAGAGGTTTTAAAAATACTCGTTTTGAAACAAAATACGCGGTTATTAATTTAAGTGATTTAGATAAATTCTTTAAAGATGGAGACGTTGTTACTCCAGAAGTTTTAAAGGAAAAAGGAATCATTAAAAAACAATTAGATGGCGTGAAAGTTTTAGCAAACGGTAATTTAACGAAAAAGTTAACTGTTAAAGCACAACGTTTTTCAAGTGTTGCTGTTACTAAAATCGAAAATGCAGGTGGAAATACTGAGGTGATCTAAGATGTCTAAAGGGTCTCTCAAGTTATTTTCTAGTGATGCCAAAGATTTAAGAAAAAGAATTTTATTTACATTATTTGTTCTAGGTATTTATGCTTTAGGAACAGGTATTACTATTGTATGGGCCGCACCTTGGTTAGGTTCTTTATACAGCGAGTTAGATTTTCTTGGTGTATTTAACCTAATGAGCGGCGGGGGTTTTGAAAAGTTTGCTATCTTTGGCCTTGGAGTAACCCCATATATTAATGCATCAATAGTAACTCAACTTTTAACTATGGATATTATTCCATATTTTAAAGAATTAAAAGAGCAAGGATATGTCGGTAGACAAAAAATTAACCGAATTACTCGGTATTTAGGAATTATTTTAGCTTTTATTCAAGCTTATGTATTAACTGTTTTCTTGCTCGGTGTAAATGATGTATCCATGATTCTTAAAATAACCTTAGTTATGACAGCTGGTACTTCTTTCCTTTTATGGTTAGGAGATCAGATTACAAATAAAGGAATTGGTAATGGACAATCCTTACTTATCATGGCTAGTATTGTTTTAAGTTTACCAGCAGTTTTTACTGGTGCTTATAATGTGTTTATTGGTGCTGGTACTTATGCAAACTGGGTTGGAATTATTTTCTTCGCTGCTTATCTAATTATGTATCTACTTGTTATTGTAGGTATTGTTTGGATTACTTTAGCTGAAAGAAGAATTCCTATTCAATATGCAAATAAAACAGTAAGTGCATACGGTGCAAAACAATCTTATTTACCATTGCGTATTAATTATGCAGGAGTAATGCCAGTTATTTTTGCTTCAATGCTCTTAACTATTCCATCTATTGTTGTAACAATTATTGGAAATCAAAATGCAATTGATTTTGTAAATAAATATATTATGTATACTTCTGTACCTGGATTTATTCTATATATTGCTTTAATTGTATTCTTTAGTTATTTTTATACATTTATGGCAATGAATCCTGAGGAAATGAGTAAAGACTTAAATAAAAGTGGAGCTTATATTCCTGGAGTAAGACCTGGTGCTGAAACAACAAAATATATTAGTAATGTCGTTGGAAGATTAACTTTAGTTGGATCTTTATTCATTGCTATTTTAGCTGGAATGCCAATTTTAATTTCCAACTTAACTGGTTTACCTCAATCTGTAGCGATTGGTGGTACTGGAATTTTAATCGTTGTCGGTGTGGCGATTGAAACTTATAAACAAGTTCAAAGTGGTCTTGTTTCAAGAAAGTATTCAAGTAGGAGAAGAAATTCGTGAAAAACGTGATTTTTCTTGCTCCTCCTGCCGCTGGCAAGGGAACTTTCAGTGAATTATTAATTCAAAAATATGGTTATCAACATATTTCTTCTGGTGAATTATTACGAGATGAAGCTTTAAAAAATAAAGAACTTGCTAAAGAATTAGAAAATGGTCAATTAATTTCAGATGAAGTTGTGATGAAGTTGGTTGTGGATAAGCTCCATTCCTCTTTTTCAAATTCAAATTTTATCTTAGATGGAATTCCAAGAACTTTTAATCAAGTTCATTTATTGGAACAATATATTCAATTAGATCAATTTGTGGTTATTTATATCCATGTGGATAAATCTGTTTTACTAAAAAGAGTTTTAGGAAGAAGGGTTTGTCCAAATTGTGAAAAGAATTATAATGTTTCTTTTGAAAAATTTCGACCTGAGGTAGAAAATGTTTGTGATGTTTGTTCTTCTTCATTAATTAAAAGGACCGATGATACTGAAGAAGCTTTTTTAAAACGATATCAAACGTATATTGAACGAATTAAACCTATTTTAGAGTATTATCAAAATAAAGGAATTTTATATACGATTTCTAATAATTCAGAAGATCAAACAGAAGCTTTAAGAAAGTTGGTTGATGTTATACATGACAATTAAAAGTCCTCGAGAAATTCTTTTAATGAAAGAAGCTGGGCATATTAATTTTCTAGCTCATAAAGAAATGGAAAAATATATGAAACCAGGAATTACAACTAAGGAAATTGATCAACACATTTATGATTTTGTTACGAAATTAGGGGGTTATCCTTCTTGTTTAGGATACGAGGGTTTTCCTGGCAGTGCATGTATAAGTATTAATGATGAAGTGGTTCATGGAATACCTGGTAAAAGAAAGTTAAAAAATGGCGACATTGTAAAACTTGATTTTACAGTTCGAAAAGCTGGTTATGAAAGTGATATGACAAGAACCTATTTAATAGGTGATGTTGATCCAGAAGTAAAACAAATGGTTATGGATACTGAACAAGCTTTATATCAGGGCTTGAAAGTTATTAAACCTGGTGCTAGAATAGGAGATATTGGGCATGCGATTAGCACTTATGCTCATAATCATGGATTATCTGTTGTAGAAGAGTTAGTGGGTCATGGAATTGGAACGGATATGCACGAAGAACCAGATGTTCCAAATTATGGAGAACCAAATACAGGTTTGGTTTTAAAAGAGGGCATGGTTTTAGCAGTTGAGCCGATGCTTAATTTGGGTAGCAAAGAAGTTGCAATGTTAGAAAATGACTGGACTATAGTAACTATGGATGGTAGTCCGTCTGCACATTTTGAACATACCGTTTGTGTTACAAAAGACGGGTATGAAATATTAACGGGAGAATAAAAATATGGCGAAAAAAAATGATCGAAAAAGTAATTTACAAAGTAAAGATGTAGTTAAGTCAAGACCGGTGAGTAATCAAAAGTCTGACAAAATAGAAGTGGAAGGTAAAGTGGTTGATGTTTTAAAAGGCGGAGACTATATTGTAGAACTTCCTAATGGTTATACTGTAGAGGCCTACGTTTCTGGTAAAATGCGAGTAAATATGATTCGTATCTTACCAGGTGATACAGTCACCATAGAGCTTTCTCCTTATGATTTAACACGTGGGCGAATTATATGGAATAAAAGATAATGGAGGTAAAGAAATATGAAAGTTAGACCATCTGTAAAACCTATTTGCAAAAAATGCAAAAAAATTAAAAGAAACGGAAAAGTTATGATTATTTGTGAAAATCCAAAACACAAACAAACTCAAGGTAAATAAGGAGCGTGAATTAAAAAATGGCAAGAATTAAAAATATTGAGTTACCAAGTGAAAAACATATTTGTATTGGACTTACAGCTATTTACGGTATTGGTAGAAGTTTAGCAAAAACAATTTGTGAAGATGCTGGTGTACCTATTGATCGTAAAGTTAAAGATTTAACAGATGAAGATATTCAAAAACTTCGTAAAGAAGTAGATAAGTATACTGTTGAAGGTGATCTTCGTCGTGATGTTCAAATGAGCATTAAAGAAAAAATGGAAATCAACTCTTACCAAGGAGTTCGTCATAAAAAAGGACTTCCTGTACGTGGTCAAAGAACAAGCAGAAATGCTCGTACACGTAAGGGTAAAGGTAAAGTAGTTGCTAATAAGAAAAAAGCAGGTAAATAGGAGGTAAGTATTTATGGCATATAATAGAAGAAAAAGAAAAATCAAAAAGAATGTCCCTGAGGCAGTTGCTCATATTCATTCAACTTACAATAATACAATTGTAACAATTACAGATAAAGATGGTAATGTTCTTAGTTGGGCTAGTGCTGGAACTATTGGATATAAAGGTTCTAAAAAGAAAACTCCTTTTGCAGCTGGAACAAGTGCTGAAGCAGCTGGTCGTGCTGCCTTAGATTCAGGTGTTAAAAAAGTTGAAGTTCACGTTAAGGGATTAGGAGCTGGTAGAGAAAACGCGATCCGTCAATTACAAGCTGTAGGATTAGAAGTTACTAGTATCGTTGATGAAACACCAATTCCTCATAATGGATGTCGTCCACCAAAAAGACCAAGAAATTAATAGAGGAAGGGGATTAGAATATGATTAAATTTGAAAAACCAGATTATAAAATTACTGAATATCAAGAAAATAATCACTATGCAAAATTTGAATTGGAACCTTTAGAAAGAGGTTTTGGTACTACTATTGGTACAGCACTACGTCGTGTTATGTTATCTAGTATGCCAGGATGTGCTATTACTACTGTAAAAATTGATGGTGTTTTACACGAATTTCAAAAAATTGATGGCGTATATGAGGATGTAACTGCTATTGTTTTAAATTTAAAGAGTGTTGTTTTAAAAAATCATACAGAAGAAGCTAAGACAATGCGTTTAGTTGCAAACACACCAGGCCCTGTAACAGCTGGAATGATTGAACATGATCCAGATATTGAAATAGTAAATCCAGATTTTGTCATTTGTAACTTAGTTGAAGGTGGTAAAATCAGCATGGAACTTACTTGCAATAATGGTAAAGGATATGTTGATTCTAAAGAAAACCAAAAATTATTTGCTGAAGATAAACCAGGTGTTATTGCTATTGACTCTTTATATAGTCCAGTTGAAAGAGTAGCTGTTGATGTTGAAAGTGCTCGTGTTGGTCATAATGAAAATTTTGATAAGTTAATTATGGAAATTGAAACCAATGGAAGTATTACTCCAGAAGAGTGTATGGCTTTAGCGGCTAAAATTTTAATTGAACATTTTAATATTGTAGCAGATTTAAATTCAATTAGTGATGTTGCTGGCTTAATGAGTGAAAAGAAAGTAGATACAATTACTAAGACATTAGAAACTCCTATTGAAGAAATTGAGTTCTCTGTACGTGCTTATAATTGTTTAAAAAGAGCTGGAATTCATACAGTACAAGATTTAATCAATAAAAAAGAAGTTGAAGTTACGAAGATTCGTAATTTAGGTAAAAAATCTTTAAAAGAAGTATTAGATAAAGTTGAAGAAATGGGACTTAAGTTCCGCGATTAAGGAGGTATTTAAAAATGGCTTATAGAAAACTAAGTAGAGATTCAAAGAAGAGAAGAAGTATTCTTGCAGGACTCACAAAAACTGTTATTTTAAATGGCAGTGTTGTTACAACTGAAGCTCGTGCTAAAGAAGTTCGTAAATTTGTTGATAAGTTAATTACCTATGGTAAAAGAGGAACTTTGGTTTCTCGTAGAAAAGCTTTAGCTTTTGTTCATAACGATAACGAAGTAGTAAGTAAAGTATTTAATGAACTTGCAACGAAGTATCAAGATCGTAATGGTGGATATACTAGAATCATTAAAATTACTGAACGTGTAGGCGATGATGCTTTACAAGTAAGATTAGAATTAGTTTAACTCAAGTTTTCTTGAGTTTTTTCATGTTTTGAATTTTTAAAATATTTGCAGTTATAAAAATATTTTGTTATACTTGGATATATGTGAAAGAAAGTGAATTTATGGAGAAAAAAACAATTTTAACTGGCATCCGACCTACGGGAAATTTGCATTTTGGTCATTTGTTTGGAGCAGCTCAAAATTGGTTAAAAATGCAAGATGAATATGATTTTTATTTAGAGATTGCTGATGTTCAAGCTTTAACGGATAATTTTCATAATCCTAGTAAAGTTCACTTAAATGTTTTTGAACTCACAAGCGATCTATTATCTATTGGGATTGATCCTAATAAAGTGCATATTTTTCTTCAATCTCAAATTCCTGAGATTGCTGAATTGACGGTTTTTTATTCAAATTTAGTTACGATGGCAAGATTGTATCGTAATCCAACTGTTAAAACAGAAATTGCTCAAAAAAAAGCTTTATTTGGTAATGATGGAGAAAGTGTTACTTATGGTTTTGTGGGATATCCAGTGAGTCAAGCTGCAGATATTACCGCTTTTAAAGGAGAGTTAATTCCAGTTGGAGAAGATCAACTTCCATTAATTGAACAATGTCGAGAAATTGTTCGAAAATTTAATTCAATTTATGGTAATGTTTTAAAAGAACCTCTTCCATTTCTTTCTAAGACTCCTAGAATCAAAGGGTTAGATGGTAATGAAAAGATGGGAAAAAGTTTAGGAAATGCTATTTTTTTGGTGGATGATGAAGAAGCTATTGCTAAAAAAGTCATGGGAGCTGTAACAGATCCAGAAAAAATTAAAAAAGATGATCCAGCAAATCCAGAGGTTTGTATGGTATATTATTATCATAAACTTGTAAATCAAGAAAATTTAGAGACAGTTTGTCAAGAATGTAAAAAGGGATCTCGAGGATGTGTTCAATGTAAAAAAGAACTTATTGGAAAAATGAATGAATTCTTAAAAGAAATCCGCGAAAAGAAACAATATTATCGTGAACATCCAGAAGAGGTTTTAGCTATTTTACAAAAGGGGACAACGGATGCTCGAAAAGTTGCTATAGAAACAATGAAAGATGTGAAAAAAGCAATGCAAATAGATTATTTTGAGGGTGATGATTGTGCGTAAACGAGGAGATTTATAGGTTATTCCTTTTAATTCTGAGGAAAACTATCCTATTGATATATTAATAGGACAAGAACATACTGAAGGATTAATTGATTTTGTTAGGAGAAATTCTTTACCTTTAGATATAAAGATTGACGATTATCATGAAGGTCCTTGTTTATTAGCTTCTTTAGGTTATATGGTTGTTAAATCTGAAAATGATTCTTCCATTTTGGTTTATTATTTGCCTGAAACGATTAGTGAAAATCAACGTGATTGGT
>CALVPL010000035.1 GCA_944351315.1 uncultured Bacilli bacterium
ATACTTTATCTACATCTTCTTTTGTAGAAATTTTAGATTTTCTATAATCAACTAAGAACTCTTTAAATAGTACAGAGAAAAATGGTGAAGTATGTCCTTTATAAGTACAACCATCTATATCACAAAACGAAACATTCCTTCATCATTAACCAATATATTTTCAAAACTTAAATCTTGACAAACTATACCATTACTATGAACATTCCTCAATATTGTACTTGCTTTTTCTACATAAAGAAGTAATTCATTACAATTAAAATATCTTTTTAAAAATTTATCTGATAAGGGTATAGAGTTTGAAAAATATCTCATTATAGCCTTTTAATCTACCATCCTCGATAATTAAATCTTGAGGTAATAAAACATTATCAATTTTTATTCCAGCCATATCAAGAAACTTTCTGTGCAAATCTCTTTTTTCATTTGGATAAAGACCATCCAAAAATTTATAACATATATCTCCATCTGTATAAATTGTACTTTTCGTTCCTTGACTTTGTAATTTTTGTAGAGTAGATAAATCTATTTCCTTTGATTTTATTTCTTCCATACTATCATTCCCCTTTGAAATTGGTGTTTATACTACCACAAAATGTGATTTTATGCAATATTTTCTCACATCTTACCTTTCAAAAATTTTTCACACTAAATCTTTTATTTCTAGGGAATTTGCTAGACTTCCAACATATATAGTCTTAGAATAATTAAAAACTAGAAAAGTAATACCTTTAATAATAACTCTATGGGGTTCTATATAATTTAAATTTGTATGTTCTATGTTTTTAATACTTCCATTAATAATAGTTGGTTTCGTATTACAAAAATCACATATAAATTCTATTTTCTTTTTTAATTCCTCATCAAAATATAATTCTTTTGTTTTAAATTTAATCATTTAAATCTATCCTTTCTTTCCTTAAATGCAAAAAATCAACTTCTTTTGAAGTTGATACTATATGTTTAAATCTAACAAAAGTTAGAACAGATTGCTCAATGGTGCCGATTAACAGAATTGAACTGTTCTCTGATGCTTACCATGCATCTGTACTACCACTGTACTAAATCGGCTTAACATCATATTATCATAATTTTTTTTCTTTGCAAATATAATTTTACATAGATTATGTGTTTTTTTGATAAAAAATTAGGCTTTTTAGTTGTACTTTTTGTCGAAAAAAATTATAATAGAGATATAGAAAAGGAGTGAAAAAGGATGTATTGCAGCGAATGCGGAGCGAAACTAAAGAAAAATGCTGAATTTTGTGGTGAATGTGGCACAAAAGTAGAAAAAGAAAGTGAGGAGAGAGAAGAAAAACAAACCCCTAAAAAAACAAAAACTGTGAACTCTAAAAAACCAATTTCTAAAAAGAAAAAGATTTTAATAGGTGTAATAGTTCTTGTAGTTGTAGCCTTAATCGGTGGTTACTGCTTTTTAAATAATCGCTTTGGTCCAGAAGGTGTAGCAACAGAATACTTAGAAGCGATGATTAGTAATGATGCCGGTCGAATTTACGATTCATTAGGATTAACTGGCGATACAACTTTTACTAGTGAAGAAGAATTTAAAAAAGTATTTGAAAAAAGTTATAATGCTTTTGATGATGTTTTAAATTACAAACTAGTTAATGTATCCTATAATGAAAGCAAATTAAGTGCGAATGTTGAATTTCAAATAGCTTCAGAAAACAGTGAAGAAGATACAGTAACAATTCGTGTAATTAAAAATAGCAAAAAGAAATTTTTGATTTTCGATTCATGGCAAGTAGCAAATGTTTCAGATTCTTTAGTAGTGAAAGATTATCAAATTTCAGTACCAAAAGGATCAACAGTTCAAGTAAATGAAATTTCATTAGATTCAAAATACTTGAATTCCGAAAAATCTACAAATGAATTAGATGTTTATGTAATTCCTCAAATTTTTGAGGCAAGTGCATCAATTAAAATCAATTTGCCTTATGGAATTGAAGTTACAGATGAAATGGACATATCTAGTTATAACACAACTTATGAAGCAGATATTACTTTAGAAGATTTAAACGATGAAACCGTTACAAAATTACAAGATCAAATGAAGAGTGATATCAATGCCCTTTATGCAAATCTTATTGCTAAAAAAGATTGGAATGCAGTAAAAGAAAGTTATAGCTATGGTGATGCAAGCTTAATAAATTTACAAGAGGAGTATCAAGATCTTTATGAAGAACTTGTAAGCGATAGTGATAAAACTTTAAAGAAATTTGACGTTACTTCACTAACACTTACTAAAGTAGCATTAGATGATGGTAAGTTAAAAGTAACAGCAAGATATAACTATACATACACAATAGATTACAAAAATTATAATGATGAAGTAAAAACAAAAGAAGGAAAAAGTTCAAGTTCTACGACAATTACTTATGATTATATAGAAAATGCGTTTAAGATGAATAATATAAGTGGAACTGTAGATTATTTTTCAACTTGGTAATAAAAAAGAAAATTTTGAAATAAAATAGAAGTGAGGAGAGGTTATTATGGCAAAATTTTGTACAAAATGTGGAAAAAAATTAGTGGATGGACAACCATGTGATTGTGAGAAAAAGGAAAAAAAGGAAGTAAAAGAAACTGTTGAGGTTGAAGTAGCTTCAAACAACGCGAATGACATCGTAAATGATTATTTAGATGTTTTAAAAGGAGTATTTGTTACACCAATAGATGCAATGAAAAAATATGCTAAAAATTCTAAATTTGTTTTAGCGTTAGTAATGTTAGGAATTAATGTTCTAGTCTTTGGATTATTTGTTTACATTTTCGCTGGCAAAAGCGTGAATTTCATTGCAAGTCTAAGTGGATATGGCTCATTACTAAGAAATTATAATGTTGATGTTCCAATTAGTGTGTTCTTTTTTGCAGTATTACTTATGGCAGTATTCTTCTTCTGCTTAGGTGGTTTATTACATTTCTTCTGTGGAACAATTATGAAAAAAGATTCAGATTTTAAATCAATCATGGGATTACTTGGTGTAAATGCAGTCTTTACAACTGTAACTACTTTAGTAGCTTTAGTTTGCTTGTTCATAAATGTTTGGTTAGCAATTTTTGTAATAGCTATTGCTGGTGTAATTTTCTTATTAAATGTGTATCATGGATTCACTGAAATTAGTAAGATAGACAAAAATAGAATGAATTACGTATTTACTACAGCATATGTAATCACTTTATTCCTTGTTTGCTATGTTTTACCACAAATTTTTAATTAATAGGCTTTCGCTTTCATGCGAAAGTTTTTTTATGAAAAAATAATGACCAAAGTAAACTTATCGATATTTACAAAAGTTCAACTATAATTGATCGGTTAGAAACTGAAATAAAAAAAATAAAAAATCCATCTAAATTTATGATAAACTAAAGGTGGTGATAACATGTCAACGTTTTCTTATGCGATTAAAATGGCTATCTTACTTTTTCCAATAGTAGGTTTACTTTTTACCATACCTTATATGATTCACCAATATCATAAATATGGTTCCATTAGTGCTTATCGTTCCATCATTCTTTATTCGTTTTTATTATACTTAATGACAGCCTATTTTTTAGTAATACTCCCATTACCAAGTATTGAAACGGTCTCAAAAATGACTACTCCAAGTTATAATTTAGTTCCATTTCATTTCATTTCAGAAATATTTTCTTTATCTTCCTTTTCCGTTAGTGATTTTGCCACATATTTTCCAACATTACAAAATCCAGCCGTTTGTGAATCCTTGTTTAATATTCTTTTAACAATTCCATTTGGATTATATCTGCATTATTATTTTGAATTCAATTTTAAGAAAACCGTTTTTTATACTTTCTGTCTAACTTTATTTTTTGAAATAACTCAATTAAGTGGTTTGTATTTTATTTATCCAAGAGGATATAGAGTATTTGATGTCGACGATTTAATACTAAATACATTTGGGGGAATTCTAGGATATTTTATTGCCTTTATTCCTTTAAAATTTTTGCCGACAAAAAAAGAAATTGATGAAGAAGTAAAAGAAAAAGCTAAAAAAGTAAGTCTTTTAAAAAGAGGTATGACTTTTGGAGTAGATTTCTTTTTATATGGAATATTTCTATTTGCCAGTTACTACTTAATCCATAATTATATAGAAGATACCATAGGAATTTATTTAGGAATCTTTCTCATATGGACAATTTTCTATTTCCTAATCTTGCCAATTTTATTAAAAGGAAAAACGATAGGAATGAAATTTTTTCACTTACGATTTAATTCTGAAAAGAAAATCACCTGGTATCGAATCATCGCATATTATTTTTGGAAAATATTCTTTTATCTGTTCGTTCCTTTAGCATTTTTATTTGGAGGCTACTTACTATGGAAAATAAAGAAAATATCTACAAATTTCTTTGAATATTACAGCATAGTCATCGCCGCTTTAACATTAATGACTTATTTAATTGCTTTATTAAAAAGAATTTTTGGAATGCCTTTATCATATGAAAAAATCAGTCATATTACAATAGTGAGTAGTTTAGATGAAACATCATAAAAACAAACATTCAGTATTTTTATCTTTTTTCAATTCTTTAATAAAACAAGAAGGATTATATTTAGGAATAAGCAAATAAACAAAAGTTTTTGTTCGAGTAAGAGCTACATAAAAAAGCCTTCGTTCTTCTTCAAAAGGATAGGACTGTTCCTTTTTAATGAAAGAAAGAATTTTTTCATCTTTTAAAAGAGAAGGGAATCCATATAACGTATCTTCTAAATTGAGCAAAATAACAACATCACTTTCCAATCCTTTAGCCGCATGTACCGTTAAAAATCGGATTTTATGATTAGGAAATTTAGTAAAAACAAGTTCTTGATTTTCCTTTAAAGAATACGCCAAATCCTTGGTGTATTTTTTTAAGTCATAATGGTTACGGCCTAAAAGAAAAATTTCTTGATCCTCTGGAATTTTTTTCAATACTTTTTCTAAAACAGAATCTTTATTTTTATAGTAAATCAATTTTATTGGTTTTAAAATATGTTTAGAACTTTTAAGTTCCTTTTTTATTTGATTGGGATTTTTTTGAATAAATTTTCCGGCGGACTTTACAAGTTCATCACTGTTGCGGTATGTTGTTTCTAATTTATAACTTTTAACGTTTGGAAAATAAGAAGAAAAATTCAAAAAAATAGTGAGATCACATCCTGAAAAATGATAAATCGATTGATAATCATCACCAACTACACATAAAGAAGCATCCGTTTGTTTTAAAATTTCTTGCACAAATTGAAATCGACATAAAGATGTATCTTGAAATTCATCAATAATTAAAAGTTTATAAGGAAGAGAACAGTGGTGTTCTTTTAAATAACTAGTGGCTTTTAAAATGATATCATCAAAATCCAAGATTCCCGAACTTTCTTTATTAGATTCATATAATAAATAAATCGCATAAACAATATAAAGAAGAGGTTCTTTTTGAGCTTTTTTCAAAATTTCCTTTAAATCATTTTGAAAATATCCATTAGCTTTAAATAAATTGATAAAAGTAAGAATTAGTTTTTTAATACCAGGAAATTTAGCAGATTCTAGAATTTTTTTCCATGAGAAAAAAGGGGGAACATCCAAAATTTTATAACATTTTTTAGCCAAAAAAGAATTTCCAAAACATTTAGTTTGAAAAAATTCATCTATCGTAAATTCTAATAAATCCGGTTTTGCTATCGTATAGAAAATTTTTTCCTTTTTCAAAATATCTAAAGCAAGCTTATGAAAAGTAAAAGTAGGAACATCTACATGACAATTTTTAAAAATATTTTGTTTTAAATTATTCGTAGCCTCATTGGTAAAAGAAATCGTACAAATTTCTTCAGGTTGAATCAGTTGATTTTCTAACATATATTTAATCTTACCAATTAAAGTTAATGTTTTACCAGAGCCGGCACCTGCGATAATTAAAGAATATTTTGCGTTTTCTAAAACAGGTTTTAACTGTTCTTCATCAAGTTCATAATTGTTGACAATAATTTTAATCATGAAATCTATTATAAAAAAAGTAAAGCTTATTTGTCAATTTGCTCGAAAAGTTGAAAAAAGAAAGAAAAAAATCAGGTAAAAAAACAGAATTTTTTTGTTTAGATTTGTCAAATTTTGACGTTTATCTATAAAGAAAGACGAGTTTTTGTTATAATAAAAGGGATATGAAGGTGATCAAATGCAACGAAAAACTTATGCAAACATTGATGGAAATATATTAAAAAATAATGTGAAAGAAATCATTAAAAAATATCCTGATTACGACTATTATTTTGGCGTTGTAAAAAATAATGCCTATCATCATGGTATGAAATGTGTTTTAGATTTGATTGAAGGAGGAGTGAACTATTTAGCAGTTTCCTCATTAGAAGAAGCTCTAGCAGCTCGCAAATACACAACAGATACTCCAGTTTTATCTTTACAACCTATTGATTTAGAATTTATTTTAGATGCGATCAACAATAATATAACCATAACTATAGACTCTTTAGAATATGCCCAAAAATTAGTGAAACTAGATTTGTTTGATCAATTAAAAGTTCATTTAGCTATTGATTCAGGAATGAACCGTTTAGGATTCAAAAAGAAAGACGAATTAGAAAAAGCATTTGAGTTATTAAAAGAAAACAAACATATTACAATTGAAGGGATTTTTAGCCATTTTGCGACCTCAGGAGTGATGGATCCATATTTTGATCAACAAGTAAATAATTTTTTAGAAATCACTTCTGTAATCGATTTAAAAGAAATTCCAATCATTCACATGGGAAGAAGTTTGACACTGGTAAACCATCCAAAATTATCCTTTTGTAATGGAATTCGTTTAGGAATCATTATGTATGGGTTTTCTCAAAGTAGAAAAGATGGAAAATCTTTACAAAGTAAAATCCATATCTTAAAAAGAAAATGGTTACAAAAAAAATACAAATGCAGTCCAACTACCTTAGAAAATGATTTGCACTTAGAAACAGCAATGCAGCTTTATAGTACCGTAATAAGCACTCGTTCAGTCCATAAAGGAGAAGTAGTCGGTTATAGTACATATAAAGTAGAAGAAGATGGGTATATACTAACCTTGCCAATTGGCTATGCCGATGGTGTAAGTAAAAATTTTCAATATGTTTATGCACAAGGAGAATATTTAAAAATTGTATCCGATTGTATGGATATGATATTAATATTTAGCAAAAAGAAAATAGAAGTAGGAACAGAAGTCGAAATTTTTGGGAAACATATTCCAATTCGTTCAGTTTGCAAGATTACTCATATGAATGCATATCATCTTTTCAATCAAATTAGCCATCGAGTACTCAGAGTTCATATTCATAATGAAGAAAAAGAAGAAGTTTACTATTAGTAAAAGAAAGGAGATATTATGAATTTTCAAGTTTTAATACTAGGAAGCGATGCAAATGCCTATTATATGGCTAGAGCGTGTTATGAAGCATATCGGAAAAAAGCCCATTTAATCGCCAAGGACCGTCTTGCCTTTACGAAATTTTCCAACATTTTAACCATTGAGTACCATGACAACTTATGGGAAGAAGAAGCATTTGTACAAATTTTAAATCAGTATGCTAAAGAACACGAAGAAAAAATATTGACAATTAGTACCAACGAAACTTATTCCTTATTTTTAGCTCGAAATCGTCAAGAATTAAATGAAAATTTAATATTCTTTCAACAAGAAGAAAAAAAGATTTTAAGCTTAATGAATAAAGAAAAATTTTATAAAACTTATAAAAACTCATGCTTATCATTTCCAGAAACATATTATTTTGATGTCGCGAAAGATAGTATTATTCCAACAATGAACTATCCGATGATTGTAAAACCTGCTAATGTAATTTCTTATAATCATATACAATTTGAAGGAAAGAAAAAAATATATAAAATAAATTCTCAAGAAGAATTAGAAAAAACAATTGCTCTTATCAAAAAAAGTGGATATAAAGATCGTTTAATTCTTCAAGAATTTATTTCAGGAGATGATTCTCATTTATTCGATAGTGTCGTTTATGTAGATCGAAATTTACAAGTAAAAGTAATCAGTTTTGCTCAAATTGGAATTCAAGAACGAACAAAAAGTATGGTGGGAAATGCCGCGGTCTTAATTAATGGTTTAAATACATTTGATGGAGATTGTGAGAAAACCAAAAAAAACATTATTGAATTTATGGAAAAACTTGGAATGAATGGATTTTTTGAAATCGATATGAAATATGATGAAAAACAAAAAGAATTCAAAGTGCTAGAAATCAATGCTCGTCAAGGAAGATGCAGTTATTATTTAGTGCCCCTAAAAGCTAATTTGGTAAAAATAATGGCTGAAGACTTACTTTTTAACCGTGAACTTTCCTTTATGGATTTAAAAGAAAAAGTTCTTCTATCCTTTATTCCAAAAAAAGTTTTAATAAAATATTGCTCGAATGAAGAGTTTAAAAAAGAAGCACTACGCTTATGGAAAAAAAGAGTAAGTCCTATGGAATGTCCATTAGATAAAAATATCAAAAGATACTTAATGATAAAAAAAAGACTATGGCATTATCAAAAAGAATATGAAAACAGTGATTGGGAGGAATAAATAATGTGTGGAATTGTTGGATTTGTAGACAAAAAAAAGAAAAAAGAAAAAGAGAAAATTATTAAAGAAATGGCGGATCAAATCATTCACCGTGGACCGGATGGCGAAGGATATTATACCGATGATCTTGTTGCCCTTGGGCATCGTCGTCTATCAATTATAGATGTTGAAGGAGGAAGTCAGCCAATTTATAATCAAGATGGATCACTAGCAATTATTTTTAATGGAGAAATATACAATTATCAAGCTTTAAAAAAAGAATTAGAAGAAAAAGGCTACGTGTTTCAAACAAAAACCGATACAGAGGTAATTTTGCACGGTTATGCTGAATGGAAAGACGAATTGTATGATAAATTAAGAGGAATGTTTTCTTTTGTGATTTATGATAAAAAAAATCAAGAATTAATAGGAGCAAGAGATCATTTTGGAATCAAGCCTTTTTACTATTACTACAATCCAGAAGATCAAGAATTCATGTTTGGCTCAGAAATCAAATCTTTTTTAGTTCATCCAAATTTCAAAAAAGAATTAAATCCAGATGGATTAAAAATGTATTTAATTTTCCAATATTCAGTAAAAGAAGAAACATTTTTTAAAAACGTATATAAATTAAAACCAGGACATTTTTTCCATTTTAAAGATGGCAAGTTGCAGAAACAAGCATATTTTGAAGTAAGCTATAATAAAAAAAATAAAGAATACAAAAAATCATTTCAAGAACTTGAAAAAGTTTTAGAAGAGTCGATTTACTATCATCAAACAACGAGTGATGTTGAGGTGGGAGCCTATTTGTCTGGTGGAGTAGATTCATCATATGTTGTCAGTGTAGCAAAACCAGAAAAAACATTTTCTGTAGGTTTTTCTTATGACGGATTTGATGAGACAGATTATGCTGCGGATTTATCTAAAATGCTAAAAATCAAAAACACCCGTCAAAAAATTAGTGCAGACGATTTTTTTGAGGCCTTACCAAAAGTAGAGTGGCATACAGATGAACCACATGCCAATTTATCGACAGTTCCGTTATATTTTTTATCAGATCTAACTAGTAAAGAAGTGAAAGTTGCTTTAGCCGGCGAAGGCAGCGATGAAATGTTTGCTGGATATAATGAATACAATGATCCTCTTTTATTAAGAATGTATATTCATATTCCTTTAATTATTAGGAAGGAAATCCGTAATCTATGTAAACACTTACCACATTTTCCAGGAAGAAATACCTTAATAAAATATGGCTTACCATTTAATGAAAGATATATAGGACATGGGTCTTACATGGAAAGTGAAGAAGCAAATGAGATTTTAGCAGATCATCTAAAAAATAATGAAACAATTGCAGATGTGTTGAATCCAGTTTATAAAAAGATAAAAAAAGAAGATGAACTGACAAAAAAAATGTTTATTGACTTCTTCTTTTGGCTTCCACAAGATATTCTATTAAAAGCAGATAAAATGAGCATGTCTCATTCCATCGAATTAAGAACACCGCTTATGGATATAGATGTTTTTAGATATGCTAGAACTATACCAAATAAGTATCTTATAAGAAAAAAACAAACTAAATATTTATTTAGAGATATTGCATCCAAAAAAATTCCAGAAGAATGGAGTAAGAGAAGAAAATGTGGATTTCCTGTTCCTTTTTCCAAATGGATACGGGAGGAAAAATTTTACAATAAAGTGAAAGAAGAATTTAATAAGGGTTATGTTTCTAAATATTTTGATCAAGCCTATATCAATAGATTATTAGAAGAACATTTTAAGGGTGTAAAAAATAACGGCCGAAAAATTTATAATATTTATTGCTTTTTGGTATGGTATGATCAATATTTTGCATAAAATGAATTAGAAAAAGGATAATTTTTCCTTTTTCTAATCAAAACACAGATTTTTTGAGAAAAAATAAGTTTTTTTATTGACAATTTCTTGCGTTTCTGTTAATATTTTAAGTGTCTTAAAGAAACGGGCGTTTAGCTCAGTTGGTTAGAGCATCTGCCTTACAAGCAGAGGGTCTGCGGTTCGAGTCCGTAAACGCCCACCATTATTTTTTTTGCCGAAATAGCGTAATTGGTAGCGCAATTGACTTGTAATCAATGGGTTGGGGGTTCGAGTCCCTCTTTCGGCACCATTTTTAGTGGAGGGATAGCGAAGTGGTCAAACGCGGCAGACTGTAAATCTGTTCCTTCGGGTTCCATGGTTCAAATCCATGTCCCTCCACCATTAAAAATTGTCCGAAAGAAGGACGTATATAACATTGCCTCGTAGCCAAGTGGTAAGGCATCAGACTTTGACTCTGACATTCCGGTGGTTCGAACCCACCCGAGGCAGCCATTCTTATTTTTGGTTCGCTAGCTCAGTAGGTAGAGCATTTGACTTTTAATCAAAGGGTCTCGGGTTCGAATCCCGAGCGAGCCACCAGTTTAGTATTTAAAAGCTTTCTAATCGAAAGCTTTTTTTGTGCTTTATTTAATAAAAATTTCAAAATTTGTTTGATTAAATTAGATAAATATGTAATAATTCGACAATATTTCTTTTTTTAAATTGGTATAATTTACCAGTAACAGAAAGAAAACTAATAAAAAGTCCTATTTTTTCTTTATTGTAACCTTGTGGGGTTAATAGTTTTGATGGTGAAATTGGTATACTTTTTGTAGGGTGATAACATGAAACTGAGTGAGGCAATATCCCAAAAAATTAAAAATATATGCATAGAGAAAAATATCACACCAAATAAATTAGCTAATATTTGCTGTTTAACACAAAGTACTGTACAAAAATTAGTTGTTGGACAATCAAAAAATCCGAAACTATTAACAATTATTAGAATATGTGAAGGATTAAATATGTCATTAAAAGAATTTTTTGATGATGAATTATTTTCAAAAATTGAAAGGGAAGATTAATGAAAATATGCGATGATGATAAAAAAATGGTAATTTATTTAGATGACGGAGATATATTAGATATAAAGACTTTAAAAGGAAACTCGATAACTATGACAATTAAGTGTTTAAATGGTTGTCTTACTATTGATGAAGTGCATTCTAAAAGGATTAAAGAAATAAATATGGAACAAGAACAACTAAAAGCATTAGAAATTTATAATAAAAAAAGGAAAAAAGGCAAGTAAATTTTAATTTTTAACTTGCTTTTTTAAAGAGTTTATTATATAATCATATTGCATTTTGAATTTGCGCCCATAGCTCAATTGGATAGAGCGTTAGACTACGGATCTAAAGGTTGGGGGTTCGATTCCCTCTGGACGCACCATATTTTTTATTAAAAGATATCACAAAAGGAACGTTTTTGCGATATAATATTATTAGATCGAGAAGTAGCACAATTTGGTAGTGCACTACATTTGGGATGTAGGGGTTGCAGGTTCAAATCCTGTCTTCTCGACCATTTTTTTTGTAAAAAAAAGCTTTTATGAAGCTTTTTATTTTTTTATTGAAACAGACAATTTTGTAAAAAGTTTTTCAATATCTTCCTTATAGATTTCAAAAGTTGTACCTTTATCATACATCTCCCATTGTTCTCCTTTTTGACGAGAAGTGATTTTAATGTGAACATTAATTGTGCCATCCTCAATTAATTCCAAAAATTTTTCAAAACTTTTTAATTCGTAAAATGAAATTTCTTGAAATTTATAATAATAATTTTCGTTATGCGTTCTATAATATTTAAGTACCTCTGCAACACATAAATAAGTTAATTTAGTTTCCAGTCTCAATTTTAAATGATAAAATGACCATGAAAGTTCTTTTTTGATTCTTTCTTTATTATAGTGATCGTAAATTTGCAATTCAACGCATTCTTTTTCGTAATTCACATAAAGTTTAAAAGAACATCTTTTAGTACATCGGGAATAATCAGCATTGATTTTCGCATAAAAAACTTTTTGGGAAGAGTCATTTTTACTAGGCCAGCCATAAGTTTCATATAAATATTGCATTTGCAATGGTTGATTATCTAAAGCCGTAGAAAACAAACCAATAGGAGTGCTATATTTAGAATTAATTTGAGTAGTTTTTAATTCAATTCCATGATAATCTGGCAAAATATCATTATCTGCTAATTTTCCTAAAAGATATTCAAGGGTAATTCCGGCACCTCCAAATCCATCGCCCTTGCTTTGAATCCAGTTCATAGTTTGAATTTTGTAATATTTTTTTGCAAGATCTTGCATTTCAATTAAAATTTTTTGTTTCATGAAAAGATATTATAAATATCCACTTCTCAAAAAAATGTCGAAAAAAGTTTTTTTAAGTAAAATAGTAAAAATTTAACTGTTCTTACATTTTTAGATAATCAAATTTATATAAGAAATATTTATTTGAATTCAAAATATGATTTTATTTATAATAAAAGTTAAAATGAATCCGTAAGTGAAAAAACATAGATTTTTTATGCAAAACAGTATATAATTATTTTAAGTTTTGAGGTGTTTCAAATGAAAAAAATTGGATATTATATGAAAAGAATTTTGAATATGAATTTTACAGAAATGTTTAAAACTATTAATAAAATTCACAATCGTAGTGGTAAAAGTCGAATATTTATATTTTTTGATATGATCTATTGTTCCTATAAATATTTGGCTGGTTATACAGACTATTTTTTATTTTATTTTGAGGATTTGCCAAATGAGACCAGAAAAACTTATATTACTCGAGGTGTAAATAACGGTTATTTAAAAACATTAAATGACAGTACATATTATCATTTTTTTCGAAATAAAGTAGAATTTAATCAAAAGTTCGAAGAATTTATTGGTCGAGAATACTTAGATTTAAGAAAAACAAATTTAAAAAAATTTGAAAAGTTTTTGAAAAAACATTCAGTAATTATGGTAAAGCCGATAGATCAATCTGGTGGAGCCAACGTTTCTAAAATTGTTATAGATAAAACAACAAATATTGAAAAACTTTATGAAGTGCTATTACAAACCAAGCAATATTTAGTCGAAGATTATGTACGTCAACATAAAGAGATGAACCGCTTGTGTAAGGCATCAGTGAATACATTGAGAATCGTAACGGTAAGGAAAAACAATCATACAACAGTCATGCTTCGAGCAATTCGCATAGGAAATGGAATTCGTGATGTCGATAATTTTCATAGTGGAGGAATGTATACTTTATTTGATGAAAAAGGTGTAATTACCAAACCGGCTATGGATCGTGAAGGAAAATTATTTGAAATACATCCTGTTTCAAATGTGGCTATTAAAGGGTTTAAGATACCTTTTTATAAGGAAGCAATTGCTATGGCTATAAAGGCAAGTGAAAAAATTCCTGAAGTAGGTTTAGTTGGATGGGATATAGCCATAACAGACAAGGGGCCTATTTTAATTGAAGGTAATGAACTTCCAGGGTACGATATTTATCAATCAAAAATTCATCTTTCAGAAAATCGAGAGGGACTTAAACCTTTTTTTGACCGTGTGATTTATGGAGAAGAAAACAACAAGAATTAGGTTTATTTTCCAAAAACTTAAAAAATGCAAATAGAAAGTTTACTGTTAAAAAAGAAATTAAAGCCTCAAATTTCTTTTTTTATTTGCTTAAGAAACACTAAAATTTCAAAAAAATTCTATATTGAGAATAATAAACTAGACTAGATATAAAAGTTAAAAAAAGTTAAAAATTGTTTACAAAATGACAATCTTTATTTTGCTTTTTCGATATCTATAGTGTATACTATTTTTAGAATTGAGGGTGCTAGTTATGAATACTAAAGTTTTGACAGAAGAAGAATTAAAGGCAATAGATGGCTATTTTAGGGCAGCTAATTATGTCTCAGCAGCTTCTTTATATTTAAAAGATAATGCTTTATTAAAACGTCCATTACAATTCTCGGACATAAAAAGCAAACTTGTTGGACACTGGGGAAGTGCACCTGGCCAAAATTTAGTGTATGCTCATTGCAATCGGGTGATTCAAAAGTATCACTTGAATATGATGTGGATAAGCGGACCGGGTCATGCTGGACAGGCTACCATGGTCAATACATATTTTGAAGGATCTTATGGTCAAGTTTATCCAGAATTTACTCAAGATGAAAAAGGTTTGACAAAATTTATGCGGCATTTTAGTTTCCCAGGTGGAACTTCTAGTCATGTAGCTCCAGAAGTTCCTGGTAGCATCCATGAAGGAGGGGAACTTGGTTACAGTCTTAGTCATGCTTTCGGGGCTGTTTTAGATAATCCAGATTTATTGGTTACTGTAATAGTTGGAGATGGCGAAGCTGAAACAGGACCATTAGCAACAAGCTGGCATGGTAATAAATTTTTAAATCCTCAGAAAGACGGAGCAGTTATTCCAGTTTTACATTTAAATGGATATAAAATAGCTAATCCAACCATTTTAGATAGAATTAGCAAAGAGGAACTAGATGCATTGTTTAAAGGATATGGATGGGTGCCTTTTTATGTTGAGGGTACAGATGAATTAGAAATTCATCAAAAAATGGCTGAAGTTTTCGATGAAGTAATTACAAGAATTCAAGAAATTCAAAAAATGGCCCGAGAAAAAAATATCACAGAAAGACCATTATGGCCAATGATTATTCTTAGAACTTTAAAAGGTTGGACTGGGCCTACTCAAATAGATGGCAAAAAAATTGAAGGAACTTTTCGAGCTCATCAAGTTCCAATTGAAGTAAATGAAACACATCCGGAAAGCCTAAAAAGATTAGAAGATTGGTTAAAAAGCTATCATCCAGAAGAATTATTTGATGAACAAGGATCTTTAAAACAAGAATATCGCTTATTTATTCCGAAATTAGAAAATACGATGGGAAGTAACGTTCATGCAAATGGTGGCAAAATACTAAAAGATTTACAACTTCCAAATATAAAAGAGTATGCAATAGAGGTTACTTATCCAGGAAGTACTCTAGGGGAAGACATGCGTAATTTAGGCCCATTTATTCGCGATGTAATTAAACAAAATCCAAACAATTTTCGGATATTTGGACCAGATGAAACTCTATCAAATCGGTTAAATGCAGTATTTGAGATAACATCTCGTCAATGGGACAATAAACGGATTCAAGAGGATGAATTTCTTTCTTATGAAGGACGTGTCATTGATTCTTTCTTATCTGAACATATGTGTGAAGGTATGCTTGAAGGATATTTATTGACAGGAAGACATGGATTTTTTCACAGTTATGAATCTTTCATTCGAATCGTCGATTCTATGATAAGTCAACATGCAAAGTGGTTAAAAGTATGTAAAGAACTTCCTTGGCGTTTTCCGATTTCTTCTTTAAATTTACTTGTTTCAAGTCATTGCTGGCAACAAGATCATAATGGTTACACTCATCAAGACCCAGGAATTATTAATCATGTTTTGACCAAAAAAGC
>CALVPL010000036.1 GCA_944351315.1 uncultured Bacilli bacterium
GAATACGAGGGTGTGATATTATGAATAAAAGAGAAAAATCTTTATATTCAATAATATTTCTTTTATTTATCGTAATATTTATATTACTTTTTAAATAAAAAAGGCATCTGAAACAACATTGTTGTATTCAGGTGCTTCACATAATTAGGGATAGCATCTGATCTTCACTTCAAATGTATCCATTAAAATTATAATCAAATTTCTTTGATATATACATTATAAAATAAAATTTATAAATTTTCAATCTTACATTGGTAAATTTTCTTTGATTTAGTAGATCATAAATATTCTTGCTCATTTACTTTAGTTTGTGTCAGATTTTCGTTATCATCTAGTCTTTTTTTTTCTTAGGAAATGCGTTATAATTTTAGTAGAATGATGTTATTACTATGATTAAAAAAGGATAGGAGATGATACAGATGGCTTTTATTGATGTCAAAAAATTGTCTAAAACTTATCAAATGGGCGAAGTTACGATTAAAGCAATTGAAAATATTTCTTTTTCAATTGATGAAGGTGAACTGGTTGTTATTTTAGGTCCTAGTGGAGCAGGAAAGACTACAGTTTTAAATATTTTAGGTGGAATGGATACTCCAACAAGTGGTTCAGTTATTGTTGATGGAAAAGATATTGCAAAATTTAATCGCAAAGCTTTAACGGATTATCGTCGTTATGATATTGGATTTGTTTTTCAATTTTATAATTTGGTTGGAAATTTAACAGCTTTAGAAAATGTAAGTTTGGCCAGTCAAATTTGTAAACATCCTAAAGATAGTTTAACGACTTTAAAACAAGTTGGATTAGGAGATCGAAGTGGACATTTTCCAGCTCAATTATCCGGTGGTGAGCAACAACGAGTTAGTATAGCTCGTGCCTTAGCTAAAAATCCTAAGATCCTATTATGTGATGAACCGACCGGAGCATTAGATTCTAAAACTGGTCGAATGATTTTGGAACTTTTACAAGATACTTGTCATAAAGAACACATGACTACGATTATTATTACTCATAATGCTGTAATAAGTGAGATGGCTGATAAAGTCATTAAAATTAAAAATGGTAAAGTGGATGATATTCTCATTCAAAAAAATCCGAAATTAGTAAAGGATATTGATTGGTAATGTTACTATTTAAAAATAGTTTTATAAAAATTCGTAAGTCATTAGGTCGGTTCTTTTCTTTAATTTTTATTGTTGCTTTAGGAAGTGCTTTTTTTGCTGGTGTTCGAGAAACTTCTTCAGATATGATTCGAACTGTGGATAATTATTATGATGAATATTCTTTGATGGACTATCGTATTGTTAGTACAATGGGATTAACAGAAGATGATATAAATTCATTAAGGAAACTTGAAAATGTGGATAAAGTGGTTCCAGGATATTCTTTTGAAACGGTAGTAAATGGAGATGCTGCCAAAATTTATGGATACTTAAATGATATCAACTGTGTTGCGATTCTTGAAGGTCGAGAACTTCAAAATGAAAATGAAATATTAGTGGAACGTGGTACTTATTCTTTAGGAGATACAATTACTTTAGAAAGTGATGCGTTGGATTTTGTAAGAAATACGACTTATACTGTAGTTGGCATTGTAGATAGTCCAATGTATATTTATGAGAATAAAGGTATTTCTACAGTAAGTGATGGTAAACTTGATACGTTTATGTATATTTTGCCTTCTAATTTCACCTTAGAATATTATACTGAAGTTTATTTGACAGCTAAAGACAGTGTTTCCAAAACCGCTTATAAGGAAGATTATGCAGAAACGATTTCTTATTTAAATAATGAATTAGTAGAGTTAAAACCTATTAGAGAAACTGCTCGTTATGAAGAGATTTTAGCTGAAGCTATGCAAGAAATTTATAAAGCGGAAGATGAATTAAATAAACAAAAAGCAGAGAATGATAAAAAATTTGCTGATGCTTTAAAAGAGATTCAAGATAGTGAAAATAAGATCGATCAAGGGTGGGCAGATTATAATAATGGTAAATCCGCATTGGAGTCTACTCGTGTTTCAATGGAAAAAATGTTCCAAGAAAAAGAAGCAGAAATCGCTAATGGTGAAAAAGCTTTAAATGATTCTTTAGCTAATTATCAAATCACAATTGATCAAATTCCAGCTTTAAAAGAAACGTTAAATGCTCAAATTGATAAATTAACTCAAATGTTAGAACTTTTGGATCCGGAAAGTGAAGAGTACAAAACATTAAATGAACAAATTACAACTTTAAAAACATCCTTAAGTGGTTTAGAACAGATTGAAAGTGCTTATGCAACCTTGCAAAATGGAAAGAATGAATTAGCTGAAGGAAAAACACAATGGCAAAATCAATATAATTCTTCTTTAAATTCTTTAAATGCGGCTTATCAAGAATTAGTTAATGGTGAAGCTGAGCTTTCTTCTGGTAAAGCTAGTTATGATGCCAATTATGCTACTTATCAAGCTGAGATTAGTAAGGCCGAACAAGAAATTGCTCAAGCAAGAGAAGATGTCAAAAATTTAGAAAAACCTGTTTGGTATTTGTTTGATCGAGAAGATAATAGTGGTTATTCAACATTTTATGATTCGGCTACTAAAGTAGATTCAATCGCGGCCGTTTTTCCATTATTCTTTATTCTAGTGGCTTTCTTAATGGGAATGAATACTATGACTAGAATGATTGAAGAAGAACGTGGTGAAATTGGATTATTTATTTCTTTAGGTTATTCAAAAAGTAAAATTATAAGTAGTTATCTTTTCTATGTTTTTATTGCTACTGCTATTGGTTTAGGTTTGGGATTAACTATTGGATATTTAGTTGTTCCATTAATTATATACCGAGTATATGTTTCCATGTTTATTTTGCCAGATCTTCATCTATACTTTAATGTGTTTGTAAGCTTTCTTATTGCATTAGTTTCTTTTGGGGCCATGGGAATTGTTACTTTCTTAACGGTTAATCGGAATTTTAAATTGATGCCAGCCAATTTACTTAGACCTGAAGCTCCTAAAATGGGAAAAAAAGTTTTTTTGGAAAAGATTTCCTTTTTCTGGAAACGTTTAAGTTTTACTTGGAAAGTTACGGTTCGTAATTTATTTCGATATAAAAAAAGAATCATTATGACTTTAATTGGAATTTCTGGATGTACAGCTTTACTTTTAACAGGTTTTGGTATTCAAGATAGTATTGGTTCTTTAATGAATAAACAATTTGGAGAAATTGAGGTATATGATGCTATTTTATTTTTAAATGATGTAATTAAAGAGGAAGATGCTGATATTTCTCAAACTCTTCAAAATAATCAAATTACCGAATATGAATATATGAGTATGGAAAGTTTTAAATTTTCGACTGAAAATAAAAATATTGATATTTATTTAATGGCTTTTCAAGATCCTCTTAAAATAGATTCCTTTATTCATTTGAAAGATGAAAATGATCAAACTCTTTCTTTAACTGATGATGGAGTAATTATTTCTCAAAAAACAGCTAATATGCTTGGTATTCAAGTAGGAGATACTTTTAAAATTCGAAATAGCGATAATGAACTCTTTGTTTTGAAAGTAAGTGGCATTAGTAAGAATTATGTTAATCATTATGTTTATATGACAGAAAATTATTATGCTCAGATTTTTGGGGAAAAAAGTTATAATGCTATTATTACAAATATGAATCAAGATCAAGTTGAAAAAATTGGAAACGATCTTATGGCGACTGAAAAGTTTAGCAATATTCAATATACGACAGATAGTATGAATATGTTTCAGGATGTTATCCGAAGTATGAATGATATTGTCTTGTTAATTATTGGTTTTTCTACTTTTTTAGCAATTACTGTTTTATATAATTTGACGACAATAAATATTAGTGAACGAACTAGAGAAATTGCAACATTAAAAGTGTTGGGCTTTCATGATCGTGAAGTCTCACAATATGTTTATCGTGAAACTTTAGTTTTAACGATTGTAGGAATTTTAGTTGGTTTAGGTCTGGGAGTTTTATTAAATCAATTTGTAATGACTGTAGCTGAAACAGATGAAATTTTATTTGTTAAAGATATTTATGGATTAAGTTATTTATATACATTCTTAATTATGACTTTATTTACGGTATTTGTTCAATTTATTACTTATTTTATCTTGAAGAAAATTAATATGATCGATTCTTTAAAATCTGTCGAATAAAATAAAAAACTAGCTTATTTATGATGAATTTGTTTCATCCAATAAATAACTAGTTTTTTTTGATGGGGGCATGTGATATACATATAGTAGTTGGAGTGTAGTTTATATGGAAAAAGAAAAGAAAAAAAGAATAAATATGTAAAACTTGGAATTGCTTTATTTGGTTGGTTATTGATCATTGGGCTTGTTTTGTTTTTAGTTTTGCATGATCACCTTAATAAAAATGATTCTGGGAATAAAATTGGTGAAGAAATACACCAGTTGTGAGCAATTTCTTGCCAAGTGATACCGAAAATCTTTTAAATTCTTATGATGCTATAGTTACTTCAAATGTTACTTTAGATCGAATTGATTTTGTTTCTGATCTGATTTCTAGTAGTGATGAAGTGTCTGTTTATATTTATAGTTCACCTAAACTTGTAGGAAATTTTAAAGTTTAAGAAGAAAATGGAAGTATGTATATCGATGGTTTAGAAAGCATTTTAAAAACTATGAATTTAGAAATTGGAACACATCATTTGGTTTTGACATTTGAGAAACAAATTTTAGAATATGTAGAAATTACAATTCCTGAAGAATTTAAAACAGAAGTCAATGAAGAAAATCCTGATACCGAAAATTCTGCTGAAAATAATTCTTCAAATGAAAATACATCAAATACGAAAACAGAAACAAAAGTTGAAACAGAAAATATTTCTTATGGTACAGAAGAAGTATCTGAGGTGAATATGAAACGTGGAGAAAGAAGAGTTACACAAGCGGGTCAAGTTGGTAAAAAAGAAATTACTTATCAAATTACTTATGATGAAAATGGAAAAGAAATTTCTAGAGAAAAGATTTCTGAAAAGATTGTAGTTTCTCCTGTAAATGAAAAAGTATCGGTTGGAAGTAGTGATTACAATATCAATACAGATACTTATGTTAATTATGCTGGGCCGCTTTGTACAGCTTTAGATACTACTTATAATACTTGTGTTGATGAAGACGATTTTACTTTTACAGCTATTAGTATTGGAGGAGAAGTTATTATAACTTGTATTGATAGTAGATGTAGTAGCGATAAAGTTAATGTTCATTTAAATGCTAGTTGGTATCCAAATTCAGCTTTATTACAAGCTAATTATAATGGAGAAACAAGATATTTCTTTACAAATA
>CALVPL010000037.1 GCA_944351315.1 uncultured Bacilli bacterium
ACAATGTCCAAGCTCTTCAGTTGCGATATCATTTAAAAGCGATTTTCCTTTTTCATCTGGCATAGAAAATTTTTGACTAAAATATCTTAGTGAAGCAGCAAGTTCTCCATTTGCTCCACCAAATTGCGTGAGTAAATATTTAGCCATTTTTAAATCTTTCTTTTTGATATTAATTGGATAATTTAAGTGTTTTACATATTTAAACATACATACTACCTCCTGTATTATCCCAAGGCCATGGATCCATTATCCAATTATAACTTGATCCTTGAGTTTCTGTAATTGTCATTGGTCCATATTTTTCACTATACATTTCTTCTAAACGATTTTTTTCTTTGACATATTTTTTAAACAATTCATATGTAGATTGATCTTTTGGATTTAAATCTAAATATAAGTTTAAATCATTGATCGCGAATGAATAAGCCATTAATTTTAAAAGTAGTGCTTCTTGTTCATTTTGGGGAGTTAGTTTACAATAAGTTAAATTTTTATAGGGAACATATTCATCTTTCATTAAGTTTCCTTTTAAAAATCCTTCTTCAGGACTTAAAAATTTTGAATCGCGAATTTCTTTATTAAAATCACTTCCTGGAATTTTCAAAAAACTTATCTCATAATCAAAATCTGTGTTATCAAACAACATTTCTTTTCCTCCTTCATAGGTATTCTACTCAAGTTTTGAAATGTTGTTTGGGTGTATACACATTTTTTTCTTTTAAATGTATAAAAAAAGAATATGATTTTATTCATATTCAATATTTATAGTTGGATCTAATTTGTGGAATGCTTTCGAAATGAAATAATTTAATCTTCTAAAAATATATAAAGAATCAATAGTTAATACAAAACCGATTAAAAGTGAAGTTGGAGTCATTGGACTTAAACTGAAGAAAGTTCTTTGGAAAATAGCACAGTATAAGAAACCTAAAATCATGAGAATTAAAAGTGAAGTTCTGATAATATTGAATGGTTTACAAATTTTATATAGATGAATGAAGCCTGTGATTGCTGTTAAAAAGACACATAATGACGTTTCTAGTCCTTCATCTAAATGAAAAATACTAGCAAATATTGTAACGAGTACTATGTTAAAAACAACGGTTAAAGCTGTTGAAAGACTTTTGCTGACAATTTTTAATAAGAAATTCCCTTTTACTAATTCGGTATTAGGTTCTAAAGCTAGAATAAATGAAGGAATTCCAATTGTAAATCCGGTAATTAGAGTTAATTGAATTGGAATAAAAAAGTATTTGGTTGAAATGATGATGCTAAATAAAATTAATAAAACTGTATAAATCGTTTTTACTAATAATAATGAAGAGGATCTTTCAATGTTATTGATTGTTCTTCTTCCTTCCGCTACTACCTGTGGTAAGGCATCGAAATTATCGTTTAATAAAACTAGTTGGGAAACATTACGAGCTGCATCAGAACCACTGGCAATAGATATAGCACAATCACTTTTCTTTAAAGCTAAGACATCGTTTACTCCGTCTCCGGTCATAGCAACGGTTCTACCACTTTCTTGTAAAATTTCAATAATCCATTTTTTTTGTTTTGGAGTTACTCTTCCAAAAACATCATATTTTTGCACAACTTTTTCTAATTCGTCTTTATTTAAATTTCCGATATCTATTCCTGACACATTTTTTAAACCAACTTTTTTTGCAATATTTAAGACCGTTGATACATTATCTCCTGAAATAATTTTGACCATTACTCCTTGTGATTTGAAATAATCTAGAGTCTCTTTAGCTTCTTTTCTTACAATATCTTCTATTAAAATAATTCCGATTGGTTCTAAATTTTCTGGTGTTTTACTTAAATCTTTTTGTTTAGCAAGAAGTAAAACTCGGTACTCATCTTGATATTTTGTTAAATCTTTTAAAATCTTATTTTTTTCTTTTAATAAAACTTCTGGAGCTCCTAAATAATAAGCATCCTTTTCTTTAAAGGAAATTGCTGAGAATTTTCGATCTGAGGAAAAAGCTATGAAAGAAGTTTTTTTCCAAGTACTTTTTTGTTTAAAATGTTCTTTAATAGCGTTCATTGTTGCATTGTTGTCTAAAGAATTTTGACTAAATGCATTTAATATTTCTTGCATTTCTTCTTTTGAATGACTATTTAGTGGTTCATAATTTACGACTTGCATTTTTCCTTCTGTCAGTGTTCCGGTTTTGTCTAAGCAAATTACATCTACTCTAGCTAAAGTTTCCATACAATATAGTTGTTGAACTAATACTTTATATTTAGATAATCTAATTACACTTACAGCCATGACTGAACTTGTTAGTAAAACTAAGCCTTCTGGAATCATCCCAATTAAAGATGCGACCGTTCCAAAAATAGCTTCTCCTACATTTCCGTCAGTAGCACCAATTTGACTAAAGTACATAATAATTCCGATTGGAATAATAAAGATCGAAAGAATTTTTAAGAGTTTTTCAAACGAACTCATAATTACAGAATTGACTTTTTTTTCATATTTGGCTTCTTTAGAAATCGTCGCGACATAGTTTTCTTCACCGACGTGTTCTACTTTTGCTGTGCAACTACCGCTGACTATAAAAGATCCGGATAAAAGTAAATCGCCTTTTTTCTTTAAAATGGCATCTGGTTCACCGGTTATGAAAGCTTCATTTACTTCCACTTCACCTTCCATAATTATTGAATCAGCAACAATTTGATGACCTACAGTTAGTATTGTTACATCATCTAAAACTAATTCATTTAAAGATAGTTCTTCTTTTTTTCCTTCCCGAATTGTTGTGATTTTAGATTCTGAAATAACAGATAAACGGTCAATGATTTTTTTGGAAATAATTTCTTCAATAATACTTATAATCGAATTGATAATAATAACACCCATAAATAGGCAATTTTTTAATCCTTCAAACCATTGATGATTTAGGGCTCCTGCTAAGAGAACCGCAGCTCCTAAAGCAATATTTAAAAAATTGAAATAAGTAAAAAAATTGCTGGCAATAATTCTTTTAATCGATTTGGTTTTTGGTTGATCGTCAAAGTTTACTAGTCCTTCTTTTTTTCTTAAATCCACTTGTTCTTTTGTTAAACCATAATCACTAGTTGGTTCAAATCTTGTCATAACTTCACCCGCTCTTTTAAGTATTATAGCATACTTTATTTCATTTTTTTGCTGACAATTTTGTAAGAAAAGAAATAAAAAATGAACAAGTTAATTTTGTTCATTTGACATTTTTCTAGAAAGAATTGGATTTTGATACATATCAATGGTAAAAAGATTTTTTTCTTTTTTTACTTCCTCTTTTGTAAATCCTAATTCTTCTAATTTTTTTACAACTTCTTGTTCTCTTACATAGCCTTCAACCGCTTTTTCACCTGGTTCTGGACTTATTGTAAAAAATAAAATATCGTTATAAGGGCACAAATTTGGATCAAATAATAAAGGAAAACTTTCCACTGCTGATATTTTTTCTTTATTTAACATTAGTAACCAACATTTATGGAGCATACGATTGCGAAAATTGTAATCATCTTTTGCTACTTCATGAATTACAGCTGCACTATTTTTTTCAAATAACAATTTTTCTAACATTGTATTTAAAAAAGTTGTTTCTCCTTTTTGTAATTCTAAGTCCATCGTTGTTTGATAAGCTTTTATCACACTATTTTCTGAACGCTTTTTTTGAACAGTGTAAATCATTTCTCTTATTTTAAATAATTCTTCTTTTGTCATACTCATTTCCTTTCGTGTCTTTTTATTTTAAGAAATTATTTTTTGACTGTCAAGAGTTTTTATACTCCTAGTTTTATTCCTTTTTTCTTTAAAATTACTTTCCTTAAAAAATCTACTGGAATTACTGTAAAGGCTAATAATAAGACAAACATGAGTTCATTAGGAGTCAGGCCAAAAGTTCTAAATACGGTCCCACCTTTATAGATTAGTATCATTTGAACACTGGCAATAAAGAGAATGGTAATGACAAACACAATATTTTCTTTTAAATGAGCAAAGAGATTTAAGCGATGTGTCCGAGCATTAAAGGCATTGCCGATTCCAATAAAGATGAATAAGGCAAAATAAGCCGTCATTAAGTATTTAAATTCTTCATCTGGACGAATTAAACTACGAATCCATGGGGATTTTAAAAAGAATAGACAAAGTAAAGCGGAATAAAGACCAGTCCAAATAATTTCTGAATACATATACTTGTTCATAATTGGTTCATTTTTATCTTTTGGTTTTTCTTCCATAGTTTCTTTTAAGGCTGGTTCAAATGAGAAAGCTAATCCAGCAAAGGTATCCATGATCATATTGATCCAGAGCATTTGAATGATTGTAATTGGTGTGTTTACACCGATAAAAGGACCAATTATTGATAAAAATAAAGCACAAAAATTACAGGTTAATTGATAAATAATAAATTTTCGAATGCTTTTAAAAATGGTTCTTCCATATAAAATAGCTTGACTAATCGACAGAATATTATCGTCTAGTATAACTATATCACTGGCTTCTTTGGCAACTTCTGTTCCGCTTCCCATAGCAAATCCCACATTGGCTTTTTTTAGAGCTGGAGCATCATTTACTCCATCCCCGGTCATTCCTACTACTAAATCGCGATTTTCGGCAATTTTTACTAATTTACTTTTATCTTGTGGTAAAGCTCTTGCTATTACTTTAATTCTTGGAAGCATTTGTTCTAAATCAAAATCACTATAGGAATTTAGTTCGTTACTTGTTAAAACAATATCCTTAGGACTTGTAATAATTCCAACTTCTTTAGCAATTGAAGTGGCTGTTTCTTTTGCATCGCCCGTGATCATTACCACTTGAATTCCAGCATTTTGAATTAAAGATACTCCCTCTTTTGCTTCTGGTCTTAAATCGTCTTTAATCGCGACTAGACCCACGAATGTCAAACTTTTAATTTCTTCTTCATGACTAAGAGCTAGTGTTATGACCCGGCATCCTTTTTTGGTTAAGTTTTCAATTTCTGTTTCGATCTTTTTTTTATTTAAAAATGGTTTTTCTTCCCCGTTTTTGGTTAAATATCTGAGACAATTAGGCAGAAGTTTTTCACTGGCTCCTTTTACATAAGTTCTCGTTAAGCCATTTTCAAGAACTGTAATGGCTGAATATTTTTTGGTGCTGTCAAATGGAATTTCTTTTTTGATTTTTGAAGGTGCCAAAAAATCTTTTTTGAAAAAGCTCCGCAACGCTCGATCGGTAGAATTTCCTCCGATAATTTTACCATCACTACTTTTTAGACTTTTATTATTCCAAATTAAACTTTTTTCTACTATTTCTGAATATTTTGGATGATTTTGAAGTTCTTTTTCAGTTGGATATCTATCTAGATCACCGCTGATAATGCTTAATACTTCTAATTTTCCTTTTGTCAGAGTTCCAGTTTTATCTGTAAATAAAATATTTAATGATCCTGTTGTTTCAATACCTACTAACTTTCTTACTAAAACATTACTTTTTAACATTCTTTTCATATTGCTCGATAAAACTAAAGTAATCATCATTGGTAAACCTTCTGGTACGGCGACAACAATGATTGTTACGGATAATGTTAAGGAATAAATTAAATGATCCATCATTACGGGAAAATTCGTAACTGTCGCGATGATTTTATCCATTTCAAAATTATTTTCAATTACTAAAACGGAAAAAAGATAAGAAAAAGTTACTAATACAGCTCCAACATATCCGATTTTACTAATTGTTTTCGCAAGACCTCGAAGACGAAGTTTTAAGGGACTTATCGGTTCTGTTTCTTGTACTTCTTTAGCTAGTGAGCCATAGACGGTTTGATCGCCTACTTTAGTTACAACCATTATTCCAGATCCTTCATAAACCACTGATCCTCTAAGTAACTGAGCTTCTTCCCGATCTTTACCTAAAGGCATTTTTTTACGTTCTTTTGTCTCACCATTTAACCTAGATTCATCGACACTTAATAGCCCATCGGCCAAGTAACCATCTGCTGGAATACCATCGCCACTTTCAAGTAGTACGACATCACCAACTACTATTTCTTCTATTTTTACTTCTTTTACTTGATTATTTCTTCTTACTTTTACTTTCATGCTTTCATTTTCTTCTTGCAGTTTTTTAAAAGCTTCTTCACTTCCATATTCACTTATCGAAGAAATAAAGGAAGCTAAAAAAATCGCGATCAAAATTCCCAATGTTTCGAACCAATCAAAATCTCTAAATAGAAAAACAACTTTTATGGCTAAGGCTATTAAAAGAATTTTAATAATCGGATCGCCTAAAGATTCAATTAAAAGGCAAAAAAAACCTTTTTTCTTTATTTCGGTTAAATTATTCGATCCATATTTTTTTCTTTGAACTTCTACTTCTACATCCTTTAGTCCGTTTAGTTGCATAGAATATTCACCTAAAAAAGTATATGATGAAAAATTTTTAAATAATACTTTTTTCTTTTAAAACAAAAAAAAGAAATCTTTCATTTTGATTTCTTTTTATTCATCTCGTATATTTTTAAATATGATAGATTTTATTTTTCTTAGTAAATAGATATAAACCAACTGCTACAACAATTCCACCAATAATTACTGCATATGGTACGAATGATCCTGTTTGAGGATTTTCAGGGTTTAAACAAATTCTTTCATATTCTTCTTTTGTTACTTCGTTTCCATTGTCGTCATAATATTTTCCATCTACAATTGTACATGTAGGATTTGTTGGAGTTTCCTCATTGTCTATACTAATGGAACAAGTTTCATTTGATTGAGCACTTGAATTTACATTTAATGTGATTGTGGCAACTTGATGTAAACCTGTTGATACACCAGTTGAACTTTTTAAATTAACATGAACAATAGTTGGATCATTTGCATCTTGAGTAATGGTTCCTGTCCAACCTGAAGTTCTACTTCCACGATCAAATGTAAAATTTGAATTTCCTAATTTTAATGTAACATTATATTCGTATACTGTACCAGAAGTTACTTGAACTCCTAAATAAACACGAGTATTTATTCCATTATTGCTAATACTTACAGTGTTTTTATTTAAAGTTGTGTTTTTTAAATCCATCGAATCTGAAATCGTTACAGATGAACCAAACACTGCTCCGCTTGCTGCATTTGCTACATTTGGATAAAATGCTATACAAAGTAACATAATAATACTCAATACAAAATTTTTCTTTCTCATACTATAAACCTCTTTTCCTTTTATATTATGGCTTTATTATAACATAAAAATACAAAAATTCTACATAATTTGTCTTTTTTTACAATAATTTTGCCCAAGTTTGACAGTTTTAATTTTTTTTTACCTTCAACCCCTTATAAAATTTAAGTTTTCTTCATTTTATAACATACATACCATAAACGTACCATAGTCAATCATTGAAATCTGGAATAAAATTTGATATGATTAGTATATAGCATCAACATAAAAAGTTGATAATTACTATTAAATCCAGCAGACATAAGGACTTAGCCACTGTGTAAATTGTTTTTTTTAAATTTTTTAAACTTAATTTAAAAAAAATAAATGGTACGCATTTTTTTAATTGCGATAAATTTTGATAAATAAAGGGAAAAACGACTATGTTGTGCTCAAAACTGTCAAACTCAGGATTATAGCATAAAAATACAAAAATTCTACATAATTTGTCTTTTTTTACAATAATTTTGCAAAAATATGGTATGATAATAAAGAAGAATGAATTGGTGGTGAGAAGTTGAAAAAGATTCTTATACATATTCAAAATCATAGTTTGTTTTTTTCTTATCAACGGAAACAAACTATTCGTGAAGATTTAATGAACACCAATATTATAAGTGATAGTGAGCTCGGTTTTACTGACGACTATTTACAGGCTAATAAAAAAATAGTTCTTCCTTTTTTTAAAGAACTTTCTTCGATGAATAAAATTGATACTCTGGTTTTCCAGAATGTTGAATTAGCTTATTTTATTATTGATTTTTTTAAAAATACTTCTATTCGAACCATCAAAATTAAAAAACAAGAGGCTGTTTCTTATTCTTTTTGTGAAAAACTGGTTACTTTAAAAAATATTAAAGTGTTAGATTGTTTTACAGTGGCTAACTTTATTTTAGATTTTTTAGATAATCATGATATCAAGGTGATTACTCACAGTGAAGTTTTATCCCTTTCACCATTTATGCATCAAAATAATTTACAAGATTATTCAACGATGTATTATAAAAAGAATTTAGAATTGTATCAAAAATTTACTTTAGATGATCAAGAAGATTTAATTTCTTTATTGAAAATTAATCACTATTTAAAAATTATCGACTTTTACTATTATGACCAAGAAGATTTAGAATTTTTATTAGAGAATTTAAAGAATTATCGCTTAAAGAACATTTTAATTCGAATTCATTTTAATATTAAAAATAATGAGGATATTCTTTATTTAAAGAACTTAAATAAAAAGTATAAAAAAAGCAAGCTCGTTATCGAGCTTGTATATTCTAAAGAATATTTAGAAGATAATTTAATGAAACAAGTTTGTCTAAATACTTTAAAGCTTTGTGGTTTTCTAATTGTCTTTTTTATTCTTGGTACGGTTGGATATATTTTTGTCCAAAATTATTATGCAATGCAAGAAGTTAGTTCCATTCAAGATGATGTGGCTTCTGTTATTGAGAAATCTGAGACAGATAATACCGATATTCCAGAAACAAGTGAAGATGGATTAACTATTAAAAACAAATATATTGCTTCTTTATTAACTATTAATCCTGATATTGTTGGGTATTTAAAGGTAAATAATACCAATATTGATTATCCAGTAGTTGCCGCGGATGACAATAAGTATTATTTAAAGAAAAATTTGTATCAACAAGACGATATAAATGGTTGGATTTTTATGGATTTCCGAAATTCGGATAAAAATCTAAACGATAATACCATTATTTATGGCCATAATATGTATTATAGTGGAGTCATGTTTGGAACTTTACATCGAGCCTTAAATTCTTCTTGGTATACAAATCCAGAAAATTTGGTGATCACTTTTGATACCATGTACGAATCTATGCAGTGGCAAATCTACTCTATTTATACTATTCCTAAAACGAGTGATTATTTACAAGTAACTTTTGAGAATGATACGGCAAAACAATCCTATATTGATATGACGAAAAATCGCAGTATTCATGATTTTCAAATTGAAGTTACACCAGAAGATTCTCTTCTTACTTTATCTACGTGTACAGGGGATAATGAAAGATTAGTTATTCATGCTAAAAGGATTTCTCAAGATTCATAAGGTAGCATTAATTCTAAATTTTTTTGATATCTTTTTTCTTCTGGATTCATTTTAATGGCTTCTTTTACAAAATAAATGGCTTCTTGATAATGGCCTGTATAAAATGCAGCAAGTGAAAAAAGATCATAAAAAGCATCATTCCAAGCAAATTCTTCATTAATGTAGGATTTGCTTTTTTCTTTTATTTCATAGGCTTTACTAAGTAAATCATAGGCTTCTTGATATTTATTTTGAGTAACATATAAACCGGCAAGTTCGATATACCCTTCTCTTAAATAAGGTGCTTCATTGATTGCTCGTTGCCACCAATTTTCTGCCTCTTCTAAATATCCTTTGGCTTGATATGCTCGACCTAAAAAACGCATTGAGGCACATCTTTCGTCTTTCCATGTAGCATTTTTACAATTTAAATGACGATGTAAAGTTTTTATGCAATCATCCCACTTTCGATAAAACATATATTCTCTACCAAGATAATGTAAATTACGATCGTTTTCTGGATCTTCCTCCACACTGATCTCTAATAATGGTAAATAAGAGCCTCGAGATTTTGTCGGATCTGGATAATGATTTAAAATAATAGGAACCTCGATTTCTTTTTCTTCTTTCTTAGTTGTTAACACTTCATGAACCGGATTTTGCCAATGATAATCTGTTCGATTATGAATTTTGTTAGACAAAAAGGTAACACGTGGATTATTTTGTTCGTCTAATTTCCAGTTATAAGTATAACGAACTCTTGTCGGTTGTTCTTCCAACCATTTTTCTTCTAATATTTTTCGCCATCCTGGAACGAAAACTTCATCTAAATCTGTAGAAACACAAATGTCGGCATCTTTTGGCACTAGAGCTAAGGCTTCATTTCTCGCGGTATCAAACCGCCATGGATAAATCTTTTTTTCGAATACTTTTACATTTCTTTTTTTTAATTTTTCAACCGTATTATCTGTTGATCCGGTATCTAAAACAATTATTTCATCGGCTTCTTGCATAGAATCTACCCAGCGATTTACAAAATGAGCTTCATTTTTGGCAATGGCATAGACGATTACTTTCATATATAATTCCTCCCAATGTAGTCTATGCATTTTTTATTTTTTGGAAATAAAAAAATCTCGTTTTTTTTAACGAGATTTAACTATTATTCATCCCCATAACTACATGGATTTTCGAATAAGTTTTGGATATCTCCTTCACCTGTTGGGAAAGCACTTAAAGAGAAATCTTGAGCAAGTGAAGCATTATCCATATCTACAGAAACGGTAATTATATAATTTTGATCATCCATAAAGGTTTTTCCTTGATATCCATCAAATGTTCCGTTTTCTTCAATTGTACTTACTGCTTCATTATAACTTTCTTGATC